>JAUIIF010000441.1 GCA_030431945.1 Bacteroidia bacterium
TCATTGCCTTTTCTTCCCTGGAAATGTTGCTGTACCAGTTCGGAGCCAGCAATCAGGGAAAAGGGTTCTCCGTGGCCAAATCGCTGGGGGGGATGCTGTACGTTGGAGAAATGCAGGCTGGAAGTTTTACCCTTGCTTACGTAAAAGAAGAAGACTTTATCCGCCGGTTGAGTGCGACAACCGAAGCAGTGTTTCTGCTTGGCGGGGCAAAATATTGTCACCAGTTGGCGGGGAAAGCGGGTACCGAGGCCAACATTACGGTAACGGAAATAGCGTACGTAGCGGCGTCTTCCATGCTGTTGCGGAGGAATTCCGGAGCGGTAACCATCCAAAAATATCCCTCTCTCCCGGTTCCGCTGACGGAGCAAAACCTTGCTAAATGATTCCTCCTAAATTTATTATCGAAAAGTCGGATTATGTATCATCAGGTGGACTCCGCAGTGTTGCTTACCAAAAAGTAGCCAATCTCTTGCTACGTGGCGGCAAAGTAATCGTAGCAAGTGATACTTGTTATTCACTTACGGCAATCGCGGATGATCCAAGCTTATTTGATTTTTATAAAAAAAGTCTTAATCGAAGAGATTTTCCTATTTCCGTCGTGTTTGCAAACGTTTTGCATGCCCAGAAATTTGCCCAGTTTGATTTACAGGTCGCTAGTTTTATCGAGCAGTTTACCCCAGGTCCGATAACTATCGTCTGTAAAGTCAAGGATACACTAAAGAAGCAAGCTTATTCCAAAAACGTGCTGCATGCCTTAGATGAGACAATTGGAATTCGCATACCTGACAGTGTCGTGGAACGCGAACTTGCCGCCATTGCGGAGTACCCAATTACTACTGTGGCCATACGCGATGATCAGGGAAATGTCGTCCAGGACTTCGAACAAGCCGTCCAAATTGTAAGTAAAGGGATGAATATTGTCAATGAAACCAATTGGTGTGCAATTCGTACTAACCATGATTTTGTTGACACCCAGTCAACGGTAATCAAATTGGTAAAGGGAGATGGTACCTTCGATATCATTCGGGATGGAGCGGTAACCTTGGAGGCTTTAAATAACGCGGCACAAATTATACCTAACTGGTACTACAGGGTCAAAAAATAATAACTATTATGAGTAGCCTTCAGAGTAAATACAGCAGTCTGGTCAAAAGCTTGTCCGAGGATCGCCAGGTCAATAAGTCGACGCTTCAGACTATTACCGCTCAATATAATAGTAGCAAACTTACCCTGGAGGAAGCAATTGAACGCTTGGAATCACTTCAGGAGATGCCCTTCTTTCACGGCGATCCATCCTGGATACAGGATGAATGGAAACAATTAGCCGACACGATCAAAGCTTCGGAGGATAGGATAAAGCAAAACACAATGTGGCAAATGAGGGTGGGCATCATCAGTGTCCCCCTTTACATAATTATTGTCTTACTGGGTGTTTTTTTTGGCCTGTTCTCAAAGGAGATACACATTATGACCTTGCCAATTATTGGTGCTGTTTTGGTCGCATTAATAATTCACACCTTTTACATTTTAAGAACACAACAGCAATCTACCATCGCGATGGAACGGCTTGCTGAAAAGAGGTTAGGGATAATGTTTATGAAACTTGCTTCTGGTTCGGACCCGAAGGGGGAGAGCTTTAAACAATTAGTCGACGCTGGTGTGAAAATGTTTCTTGAACACCATGCGCCCGCGGCAATTGTTCTTTCTCCGGAAGATGCAAAAGCAGTTGCAAGCCAATTATCTCACCTCGGATCACTGCAGAATAAAGCGGATAAAGCATAATCATGACATCACAAGAATTAGAGCGCCAGCTCTCAGCGGGAAAAGTTGCCATGTTGCCGACGGATACGGTTTACGGCCTGGTTTGTCTGCCGACCCACCCCGCCGCCGTAGCAAAAATCTATGAGTTAAAGGCAAGGCCCCGGGAAATGAACCTGCCTATTTTCGTCAGGAGTATGGAGATGGCAGAGCAGTTGGGCTTGCAAATCAATGCAGCCGCCCGACAGTTTCTGTTGTCTGAGTACATGCCCGGTGCCCTGACGCTGATCGTTGCCGTTGACGGTTCCAAGGCACCCGCCTGGTTGTCTGGCCGGGAGGAGGTTGCTATTCGTATTCCGGATAATGAGCTGCTGCTGGATGTCCTGGACCGGGTAGGCCCGTTACTGGCCACCAGCGCAAATAAGCACGGTAGCAAGGTCGATACCTGCTCCTTTCCTGACTCCTTAGCCGATCTGGCAGGAGAACCGGACATTACGCTGGACGGTGGTCAGCTGACCATGATCAACTCTACTATTGTTAATTGCCGGCATAATCCACCTTCCATCCAGCGGGAAGGAGCCATCCCGCAGGGGATGCTAAATTTATTGACGCATGAAGGATAGGCTAGTACTCGGAATTGAAACTTCCTGCGATGATACTTCCGTCGCCGTCGTAGCAGAATCGGGAAGAATCTTGTCTTCCGTCCGGATCAACCAGGATAAAATCCACGAAAAATTCGGGGGAGTCTATCCTGAGTTTGCCTCCCGGGCGCACATCTTTAACATCATCCCTTGTGTGGATGAAGCCCTGGAGAAAAGCGGCGTTACCGTAAATGACCTGGAGGCAATCGGGGTGACTTCCGGGCCGGGTCTGGTCGGCTCGCTGCTCGTAGGCATTAATACCGCCACTGCCCTGGGCAGAAGCTGGCAAAAACCGGTGATTGGCATCAACCATCTCCGGGGCCACGTCAGGAGCGTGGAACTGGAAGAGGCCGAGATCACCTACCCCTCCTTAATGCTGCTGATTTCCGGTGGGCATACGATGCTTTGCTTTATGCAAAGCCGGGACGAGTTCAGTGTCCTGGGGGAAACCCGGGACGATAGCCTGGGAGAGGCCTACGATAAGGTGGGCCGAATGATCGGCCTGAGTTATCCTGCCGGCCCCATGATGGATAAGCTGGCCGACAGCGGCAGCCCCACGATCAAGTTTCCGCGCCCACTCCTGCGGGAGGGATACGAGTTTAGTTTCGCGGGCCTGAAATCTTCCGTCAGAAGGTACCTCGAAAAAAATCCTGATTACGTGCAGGAAGATGTCGCGGCCTCCTTTGCGGCTTCGGTTATCGACATTCTCTCCTTCAAGCTGGAAAAAGCCGTCCAGGAATTCGCGCCGAAGGGCATCATCATGGTCGGCGGCGTAGCCGCCAGCCCCCCCCTGCGCAAGGTCGTCCAGGACCTTTGTGATGACCACCAAGTGTCGCTTTTTCTCCCTCCGATCAAATGGTCAACCGACAATGCGGCAATGATCGCACTGGCAACCTTCGATTACCTGAATCAGGGGATCGATTCTCCGCCAACCCCCAGGTACCGGTTACCCGTCAACGCATTTTAGCGCGTGGCTTAGGTATAACGGTAACTTTTGAGCCAGCTGCTCACGTTCGATTTAAAAATCGCCGCCATCATCGCCGCCGCCGCCGCGGGATCCGCCGCGGTCCTTGCGCTGTGGCTTGAGTTGCTGCAGACTGTACTGGAAGCCGAGGTAGACAATGCGGCTTTCCCGCTGAAATTCACTGTTCGTCGTCAGGCCGGGAAGTTCCGTTTCAAAACGGTAACGCCGGGTGTTGAATAAGTCAGTTACCCGCAAGGTAATGGCTCCTTTTTTATCAAGGATTTCTTTGCGGAAACCAAGATCAAAACTTTGAATGGCGCGAATCTGTCCCTGCGGACGCACGCCCGGGCTGCGGTAAAAGTAGGTGAACTGTGCCTGTACATCGCCCGGCAACTGGTAGCCCCCCTGAATATTTCCGCTGAAGAGGTAACCATTGGCATCGACCGTCTGATCATCCGCCCGGCCAATGATTTCACTGCGGTAGCCGTTGGCACTGGCCGTCAGCTCAAATTTCTCTCCGATGCGGAGGGTGTTGATCAGTTCAATACCGTAGTTGCGTCCACGATCAAGGTTGCCGCGCGTAGACAGCGTAACCCCACCGGGCTGGGCAACGGAGATCCGACTGATCAGATCGTTGAGCTGGCGGAAGTAAAGGCCCGCCGTCAGGGTACCCAGACCATGACGTTGCTGAACATTGAATTCAAAGCTGTTGATCAATTCGGGTAGGAGGAATGGATTACCACTGCGCAGGTTGAAGGGGTCTCCACGATCAACGAACGGGTTCAGCGCCCAGGCACGTGGGCGGTTGATCCGCCGGCTGTAGCTGATTTGCAGTGTGGTATTATCATCAAAGGCGTACCCCAGGAAGATGCTCGGGTAAATCTTGAAATAATCATTTTCGAAGGTTTCCACGTCCGGAGACAGGAGATTGCTGGTCGTATACGCCTGCTCTGCGCGTAGACCGGCACTGAAGGTAAGGTCTTCTATCTCCCCGCCGAAGGAGGCATACAGGGCGTGAAT
>JAUIIF010000442.1 GCA_030431945.1 Bacteroidia bacterium
ATCGGTGTTGAGTACGAAGGCAGCGAGCTTCCTGAAGAAGAAGGAATCCGCAAGACCATCGAGTTACTGAAAATGGCCGGGCAGGCGGTTTAACGCTACCGGGAAAAAACAAACAGGGCAACTGCGAGCGAGTGCTTGCAGTTGCCCTGTATATATGCTGCCGGCTTTTACCGTAAAGCGTTACCGCCTTACTTGCCTTCCGGAAGTTTTTGCTGGCCAAGCCAGCCCGTATCGAAATTACCATCCCGAAAGTCCTGCTGCTTCATCAGCCACTGATGGAAGGGCACCGTTGTTTTTACCCCTTCGATGATGAACTCGTTGAGCGCACGTTCCATTTTTGTAATCGCTTCTTCCCGCGTAGGTGCACGAACGATCAGCTTGGCGATCATACTGTCGTAGTAAGGCGGGATCGTGTAGCCGGCGTAAACGTGGGTATCCACCCGAACGCCATGCCCTTTTGAGCTGTGGAAGCTGGTAATTTTACCGGGGCTGGGCCGGAAGTTGTTCCAGGGGTCCTCGGCGTTGATCCGGCACTCAATGGCGTGTCCTTTAGGATAATAGTTATCCTCGCCCAGGCGCTCGCCGTAAGCAATTTTAATTTGTTCCTTAATGAGGTCATGGTCAATGACTTCTTCCGTCACGGGGTGCTCCACCTGAATCCGGGTGTTCATCTCCATGAAGTAGAAATTACGCTCGGCGTCTACCAGGAATTCGACCGTCCCCACGCCTTCGTAGTTAATGGCTTCCCCCGCCTTAATGGCGGCTTCCCCCATGGCCTGCCGCAGCTCATCCGTCATGAAGGGGCTGGGACATTCCTCCACCAGTTTCTGGTGGCGGCGCTGCACGGAGCAGTCGCGTTCGGAGAGGTGAATCACTCTTCCGAACTGATCTCCGATGATCTGAATTTCAATGTGACGGGGCTCAACGATGTACTTTTCCATGTACATACCGTCATTACCGAAAGCGGCTTTGGCTTCGGCGCGGGCACTATCCCAGGCCTTCTGGAATTCATCGGGTTTATTGATGATGCGCATGCCTTTGCCGCCACCGCCAGCCGTAGCCTTGATGATAACCGGATAGCCCATCTTTTTGGCCTGCTCCAGTCCGTCAGCCACACTTTTCAGCAATTCTCCATCTCCGGGAACAACGGGGACCTTGGCTTTAATCATGGTATCCTTAGCCGTAATCTTGTCCCCCATCTGGCGGATTTGTTCCGGGCGCGGCCCGATAAACTTTACGCCATACTCGGTACAGATTTCGGCAAAATCTGCATTCTCCGATAAGAATCCATACCCCGGGTGGACTGCGTCAGCGTTGGTGATCTCCACTGCCGCCATGATTTTAGGGATACTCAGGTAGCTGTCTGTTGAGGAAGGAGGGCCGATACAAACGGCCTCGTCCGCAAAACGGACGTGCAAACTTTCCCGGTCTGCCGTCGAATAGATGGCCACCGTCTTAATGCCCATTTCACGAGCCGTCCGAATAATACGGAGCGCAATTTCGCCGCGATTGGCGATCAGGATTTTCTTGAACTTCTCAGCCATAAAATTGGCTTTAGTGCTGCCTTACGCCCCCTTTTACGGATCGGGAAGGCAGATATGTTTACAAAATAAAAACCCTACTTAAAGGTTGTAGGACCGCCGGAATCAGGAGGGGTCTACGAGGAATAATGGCTGATCGTATTCAATTGGTTGTGCGTCTTCCACGAGCATTTTCACAATCTTTCCACTAACTTCCGATTCGATCTCATTGAAGAGCTTCATTGCCTCAACGATGCAAACCGTGTCTCCTTTCTGGATGACGTCTCCAACTTTAACGTACGCTTCCTTATCCGGAGAAGGAGAACGGTAGAAGGTACCAATCATGGGAGACTTAACGGCTACGTAGCGGGATTCGTCATCCGCCTCCGCTGCTTTTGGCGCAGGTGCCGGGGCCGCAGGAGCTGCGGGTGCCGGGGCTGCGGGTGCCGGTGCGGGGCCGTAAGCCGGCGCTGCCGGAACACTGATAATGGAGGGAGTACTTCCCGGAGCGGCACCTAGCTGCTTCCCAACGTAAGACTGGCCACGAATATGGAGCTTTACGTCTCCGGCCTCATACTTAAACTCCGATAATTCGGTCTTGGCGATGAGCTTGATCAGCTCCTGAATTTCTTTAATTGACATGGGTTATTTGCTTTTGGCGCGCTCAACATAAGAATTTGTGCGGGTATCAATCTTGATGCGGTCTCCGGTATTGATAAAAAGAGGTACCCGTACCTCCACGCCGGTCTCCACCGTAGCCGGTTTCAGCGTGTTGGTTGCAGTATCTCCCTTTACCCCCGGCTCCGTGTAGGTGATTTCCATTTCAATGTACTGGGGCAAATCAACGGTAAGCGGGGTATTGTCCTCCGTATTGTACAGCACTTCTACCGTATCCCCTTCCCGGAGCATGCCGGGGTTATCAATCAGGTAATCGGCAATTCTTGCCTGTTCGTACGACTCATTGTTCATGAAGTGGTACCCCATATCATCATTATACAGGTACTGCATTTTATGACGCTCCACCCGGACTTCTTCAATTTTGTGGCCGGAAGGGAAAGTTTCCGTCAATACCTTACCGGTGGAAAGGCTCTTGAATTTAGTACGGACGAAAGCCGGGCCTTTACCTGGCTTCACGTGTTGAAATTCTACAATGGTGTAGATGTCCTGATTATGCTTGAAAGTAAATCCGTTCTTGATGTCCGAAGTAGTGGCCATTGGAAGCTGATTATTTTGGTCGACTTGATCAGCAGAAAACAGTAATTTTCTGCCTCTAGCCGTGGTTAGTGGCGCGAAGATAAGTGTTTGTAGGGTTAGTTGGGTGCCGGACCGAGAAGTTGCCCGTATTGCCGGGCTGTACGGCGGTCATTGAGCCCCGTACTTCACCCTACTCCTCCGGGTACAGTACCTGGTTATCGGCGAAGCTGTAATAGGTCCGGTCAGCAACGATGATATGGTCCAGCACGTACAGATCGAGGTGCCGCGCAGCGGCCGCCAGCTTGCGGGTCAGGAGCAGGTCTGCCTGGCTGGGGATGGGTTGTCCGCTCGGGTGATTGTGCGCCAGCACCAGGGAGGTAACGGTACCGTGACTGAGGGCTGCCCGAAAGATGGTTTTCGCGTCGGCTACGGTTCCGGTCACCCCTCCCCGGCTGATAAGGTGGCTCCCTAACAACCGGTTGGCCCGGTTGAGGCAGAGCAGGTGGAACTCTTCGTGGGGCAAGTCGCCGATCAGGGGGCGCAGGTAGCGGAAGGCCTTTTCACTGTTCCCGAGTTCCGGCTTGTGGTGCGCAGCGGCGGCCTCCCGCCGGCGCCCCAACTCCAGGGCCGCCACCAGCCGCATGGCCCGGACCCGCCCGATACCGGGAAAGCGCTGGAGGTCAGCGACCTCCTTCCTGGCCAGTTCGTGTAAATCATGCCCTACGCTGTGCAGCAACCTCCGGGCGACCACAAGGGCTGAGGCCCCCGGGATGCCGGCCCCTAACAGGAGGGCAATTATTTCTGTATCGGACAAGCTGCGCGGCCCCTGCGCTGACAGTTTTTCCCGGGGCTGTTCATCAGCACTCAGGTCTTTGATCCGTAACGGATCAGGAGCGATAGGATAAGTCTTCATGAACACCGGTATGGCGGAGACCGGGAAGACGGAAAGCTTTTTGCACGGGTAAAAATAGGAAAATTTATCCGGCGGAGTACTACCGGTCGGGTGCCCGCCGCAAGGCAATTGCAAGCTCGCTCAGCAAAGCCTTCGCTCATCTGCCGAAGCAGGAGGCACGACTTGCTGCCGTTCCGGGCTGTTATGCGCGGTCGGCCGCTTAGAAGAGGCTTGGCTGAGGGTTACGCCCCCGTCTCTTGGCCGACGAGCGGGCCTGCTCCCGCCAGGATCCGTTTTACCGGTTCTTCGGCCGGCGGCGCTTGCCGCCACGCCCCATCATGCTGTGGCCCTGCTTGCCCATGCGTTGGGCTGCTTTGACCTGCCCGGATTGCTTCAGCGCCTGGTCCATCATCTCAATCTGCTCCCGGATCTGGGGAATCTTGACGTTCGCTTCCTTCGCTTTTTTCAGGTATTTCTTGGCGGCCGTAAAGTTCTTCCGCTGGTATTCAATCTGCGCCAGCTGAAAGTGCAGCGTTGCCTTCTCGGTAGGCGTGGGAATGTCAATCTGCTCCGCTTTACGCAACCACGCTTCCCCGCCCGTAATGTCTTTGCGGCTCAGGGCAATGTTACCCCGCATCATGTAAAAAAAAGCCCGGTTGGCACTGTAGAGCCACTCCGGCTTCAGGGTCATATTCAGCGTTTTTTCCGCTCCGTCAAAATCCTGTACCTGAATCAACTTCGCCGCCGGAGCCACCGTACCGAGGAAAA
>JAUIIF010000443.1 GCA_030431945.1 Bacteroidia bacterium
CGAATTGACCTGGTTTCCGTTATGCTGCACGAGCTAGGGCACGGGCTTGGCTTCCTGTCAAGTGTAGACACGATCAATGAAAACCAGCTGGCCATCGGATTCGGTGGTCGGTTCATCATTTATGATGCTTTTCTGGAAACAAATACCGGGTTGCCCCTCACGGACGCCAGCCTGTTCGGTAACCCTTCGGAGGAACTGCTGATGGCGGTAGCAAATAACGATTTGGTCTTCAACGGCGAGGCGGCGGTGCGGGAGAATGACCAAGAGGTTGTTCCCCTGTTTGCACCGGGTACTTTTGACGTTGGCAGCAGCGTCAGCCACCTCAACGAAACGACCTACCGGCCCGGTTCCGCTAACGCCCTGATGACGCCTTTTTTGGCGGCCGGTGAGGCCGTGCACGATCCCGGTCCGGTAACCCTCGGAATTTTTGCCGATCTGGGCTGGCCGCTCGACTTTGTCCTGACCAATACCCGGGAGGCTGAAGTTACTCCGCTTACCGTGTACCCGAACCCCGCCGTAACGGAGATAACGCTGGACCTTCCTCCGGGAGATCAGGTAAGCTCGGTCCGCCTTTTTGCGGCCGATGGCCGCCTCGCCCGGACGGTGGATCTCTCTGCAGAAAACCGGCAAGTATCCGTGGCGGGACTGGCCCCGGGCTGGTACGTGCTTCAGGTCATCGCCGGTGCCAGGGCGTGGCGGAGCAGGCTGATCATAAGCAGTAAATGAAAATAGCCGCCAGCCCTGGAGCTGACGGCTATTTCGTTACCGCGGTGAGAAAGTTACTTCTACCGCGCGAAGTTGACTGCCCGGGTTTCCCGGATTACCATGACCTTGATCTGGCCCGGGTACTGCATGGTCTCCTGAATTTCCTGGCTGATCTTGAAGCTCAGTTCGTTGGCGTGCTGATCGGATACCTTTTCAGCTTCCACCATGACGCGGAGTTCACGACCTGCCTGCATGGCGAAGGCCGAGGAGACGCCGGGGTTCTTCTTGGCGATTTCCTCCAGCTCCTTGATCCGGTTGATGTAACCGTCCAGGATTTCCCGCCGGGCGCCCGGCCGGGCGCCGCTGATGGCATCACAAGCCTGCACAATGCAGGAAATGATGTTGTTCATTTCGATTTCATCGTGGTGGGCCCCGACGGCATTAACCACAATCGCATCTTCGTTCAGTTTTTCACACAGCGCCATACCGTAAAGGGCGTGGCTCAGTTCGCTGTCTTCTTCGGCAACTTTGCCGATGTCGTGCAGTAACCCCGCCCGCTTAGCCAGCTTGATCTGCTTCTTGTTCAGGCCCATTTCTGCGGCCATGGTGGCGCACAGGTGCGCCGTTTCCACGGAGTGTTTCAGCAGGTTCTGCCCGTAGCTGCTGCGGAAGCGCATGCGGCCGACGTAGCGGACCAGCTCGTTGGGGAGGCCGTGGATATCCAGCTCCACCACGGTTTTCTTGCCGATCTCCATGATTTGCTGCGTGAGCTCTTTCTTGGTTTTATTGACGACTTCTTCCACGCGGGCGGGGTGAATCCGCCCGTCCGTAACCAGGCGCTTCAGGGAGAGGCGTGCAATTTCCCGGCGGATGGGGTCAAAGCTGGAAATAACGATGGTTTCCGGAGTGTCATCAACTACCAGTTCGGCGCCGGTGGCGGCTTCAATGGCCCGGATATTCCGGCCTTCCCGGCCAATGATCTGGCCTTTGACGTTGTCATTGTCCAGGGCAAATACCGAGACGGTATTCTCAATGGTCATCTCTGCACACATCCGCTGGATGGTGTTGATCACCACCTTGCGGGCATCTTTCGCCGCTTCTTCCCGGGCTTCTTCCAATAGCTCCCGCTTGAGGTTCAGCGCTTCGTTGGCCGTTTTGTTCCTGACGTCTTCAAGCAGGCGGGCCTTGGCATCGGCCTGGCTCAGCCCGGCAATTTTTTCCAACTCGTTGGTGAAACGCTCGTGCTGGCTGTCCAACTCTTCCTGCTTCTGCTTGGCAATGGCCAGTTCCTGGTCTAGCTGCTTGGTGCGTTCGTTCAGCCGTTGTTCTTCCTGGACGAGGGCTTTTTGTTCCCTGGCAATTTCTGCCCGTTCGGCATTGAAGCCGGCCCGCTCTTCTTTCATGCTGGCAGCTTCCTCCCGCAGGGCTTCCCGCTTTTGCTTCAGCTCAATGAGTTCGTCTTCCTTCTCCTGCTTGAATTCTTCTTTGAAGCGCTGAAATTTTTCACGGCTTTCCTTGATTTTCTCTTTCTTGAACGCCTCCTGCTTATCCTTGAATTCTGCAAAAGTCTTTTCGGCTTTCAGCTTGGCGTCAGCAATTGTTTTTTCAGCTTTCAGCTTGGCTTCAGCCAGTACTTTTTCAGCTTCCAGCTTGTAGCTTTGGTCCTGGCTTTGTTGACCTTCCAGCAGCTTTTTGCGCTGGCCGGCGCCGACAAAGTACATGACGATAACGCCAAGCACCAAGCCAACCAGCCCTAAAATGTATTCCATGTTTTTTGATGATTGTAGTGGGTGAATGAATGAGGTGTTCCTACTTCCGGTACGAGCCGAAACCGTAAGAACCATCAACAACCAGGAATAGACAGTGCGGAATCAGCCGTTAGCCAAGCATGCCGTCAACGAGCGTATTTAGCGCCTGTAGCCGATGAGCAAGCTCTCCTTCAAAGCTGGTATCCGCCATTTTTCGCGCACTACGCAGCTCATCTGCGTAGGTAAGCAGCGTCATGACCAAACAATCCTGTTTATCGCGGTCGGAGTACTTGACCTGAAAATCACTGAAGCGATCGTTGATTTCCCTGACGAGCGCCCGTAGCCCCTCTTCCTCCTGTGCGGCAATGCGCAAGGGGTAAGGGCGGCCGGCGATGACCACGATGATGGAATTGATTTGCGGGGCGGATTCTGCCATTTTGCTAATTCCGTTGCAGCCAGTCCAGGCACCGGTCTACCTCACGGAGGCAAAATTCGATGGTTTCGCGCTGTTGCTGGGTGATGGCCGCAGTAGCACGCTGCGGAGCGTCCTTTGGTCCATTTTCGGCAACGGCGCTGGTTTGGCTGCGTTCTAGTTTATCCTTGAGCGAGTTCACGATGCCAGTTTGGCGATCGAGCGCTTGCTTGAGTTGTTGATTTTCGGCGACCACACGCTCGTAGTCCGCCCGTTGGCGGTCTGCTGCAGCGTTCAGTTGCCGGAGTTTTATTTCAAGACCGTCGAGAAGGGCTAACGGTTCCATTTTAGTTTGCGGGTTACGTGTGCTTAGGGGGTAACATAATCAGGATTACGATACCCGTTTATCTGATAACGCGTTGCAAGATACTACGGCCAGGGAAATAACCCATCACCCGCAGTACGCAACGGTTGTCTTAACGCCTGACCTCCGCGCCTAATTGCTTGGAGAGGCTGCCTTCGATCGCCCGCATCACCTTATCGACCTGCTTGTCGTTCAGGGTTTGTTGGTCGCTTTCCAGCTGGAAACTGACGGCGTAGCTCTTCTTTCCTGCACCGAGCTGGTCGTCATTTTCGTACACGTCGAACAGGTTGACTTCCGTCAGCAGGTTCTTTTCTGCTTTGCGGGCCAGCCGTTCAACGTCGGCAAAGGTGACTTTTTTGTCGAGGATCAGCGCGAGGTCACGGCGGACGCTGGGGTACTTACCCGGCGTGGTTACCTGTACGGGCTTCCGGGGTAAGACGCGCAGGATGTTGTCCCAGTTCAGGTCGGCAAAAAATACGTCGGCTTTAATCTGGCGCGCGCGCAGGTGCGCTGAACGGACTTGTCCAAAGTCCGCAAGCACCATCGGTCCCTTGTGGTACCGCAGGCCGTAGCTGTACTGATCCGCCGGCGCTTCTTCCGTACGGTAGCCATTGATGCCCAGGCGCTGGAAAATGAGTTCCACGGCGGCTTTCAGGGTGTAAAAACCGACTTCATTTTTACCTTTTGCTGTAGGATGCCAGGTTTCTGCCTGCCGCTGGCCCGTCAGGGTCAGGGTCAGGTGATTGACCTCGGTGTATTTATCGGCCGCAAGGTGGTAGGAACGGCCAAACTCGAAGAGGCGCAAGTCGTTTTGCTGACGATTCAGGTTATGCGCTACGGTGCCCAGGGCACTCTGCAGCATGCCCGGCCGCATGACGTCGAGGTGAACGTTGGAGGTATTGTTGATGTACACCATACCTTCCTGTTGCTCGCCTTCTTCAGCTGCGCCGTAAAAGCGGCTTTCATCGAGGGAAAGCGCCATCATCTCGTAAAAGCCATTGCTGGCCAGCAGGTCCCCGATGAGTTCCCGCAGGTAGCTCGGGTCGGGTTGTGGTGCCACGATCATGGCGGTGGTGATCATGGTCGGGATCGGTACGTTGTCGAATCCGTAGATGCGCAGAATTTCTTCGATGCCGTCGATTT
>JAUIIF010000444.1 GCA_030431945.1 Bacteroidia bacterium
TCCATGCCCGTCGCCCATGATAATGAGGCGATGCTCTCCGTACCGGCCCTTGAGTTGGCTGGGGGACCACCCTTTGGGGAAATCCTCATTCCAGAACCAGGCGAAGTCGCCCCCGTGGAAATACACTTCGAGGGCCGCTTCGCGGGCCTTCAGAAAATCCGTCAGCCGTTTCAGGAGCCGGTCTTGTTGGTGGAATTCGTCGGTATGCCGGAGCAGGACGAGGTAATTTGCCGGGCGTTTGATGGCCCGCTCCCGCCAGGAGGGAAAGCCCCCTTCCCGAACGGTGGCTTCCACTGTTCCCCGTCCGTCAAAGACCATACGCAGCCCCGCTTCCCGTACGCGGAGCTGGTCGGCAATGCGGTAGAAATCGGCCGGCACGGCGATTTGGCCGGACTGGTCCTGGTAAGGGATAACGTACGGTCCGACGTCGTGAAAAGGGTACTCCTCGGCCAGCTCATCATCGGTCTTTTCCTTATCCTCCTCACTGCGCCTTTTCCAGTGGCGCCGGTGGAGAAAATAGCCGAAAAGGCCGCAGAGCAAGGGCAACAAATAGAGAGCACTATTGGCAAAAAGCAGCTGGCGGGCTTCGTCCCTTTGCAGGGGGATGCCGGGAATGACCGGTAAATCAGTACCTACCTGCACGTTCTGCGGGGGCAGGAGTGTAAAACAGTACTCAGGGTCCGCCGTTCGTTGGGCAAGGACTTGCACCTTCGCCTGCCCCTCCGTCAGGAACGTGTACTGCACCTGCGTCCCCGCCAACGTGTCCCCGTCAATGAGCCAGAAGTAGTCCACCCCGTCAACGGCCGCATTGGGCAGGGACAGGGAGACCGCTTCTCCCCGCAGCACTGCCCCTTCCGGCAATTGAGGCGTACCGACGAAGGGTGGTTGCGGACAGAGCACTGCCAGCACGAGGCTATCACTCAGCAGGCTATCCTGCCCGTCCTGCGTCGGAGCGGCGGTGAGCCTGATCTTTACTGCACGTCCGTAGAGGTCTTCCGGCACCCGGTAGTTTAGCTGAAACACGGAATCGAACCGCACCAGGCGCTCTCCGTTTTCCGCATCGCTGAGCTCCCAGCTGAAGCGGACCGAGTCTGCGGGCGATTCCAGCAGGGTTGCATTCCGCAGCGGCAACGGCTGACCGGCCCTTACTTCTGCTTCCTGCGCCAGGGTCACCCGCAGGGGGTCTTTCGGTGTTTCGGGAGTGTCTGCGAAGAAAGTATTGTAGACAAACCACCCCAGGAGTATGGCCGCCAAAGCGAGCAATACGTAAGTGGCGGCGTTCCGGCGTCCGATGTTGGCGGGGTCCGCTTTTCCCTGGGTCCGTAACCGCTCTTCCAGTTCTGCGACGTAATCTTCCCACAACTGGTAAAAACGACGCTGTTCCGTAGCGTTGGTCGCCACGTAGGGCGCCAGGGCGTACTTCAGTTCACCAAACCGGCCGATGTAGTCCGTCCCCTGTTCGTGCAGCACGCGCCGCAGCTGGAATTCCCGGCCGGCATCCACCGCGAAGCCGGCCGCCCGGAGGCGGCTGACAAATCCCGCGAGGGGAAGGGGAAGATGAGCGGGAAGGTTGGCCAAAGGGAAAATTGGATTTTGAACGGTTTGCCTGACTACGGGTGTCTCAGCCCCCTCCCCAGCCGTTTAAGTGCCGGAACGGGAGGGTTTTGCGGCGCTTTAGCACCACAGTAGATTAGCATCAAATCAGTTTACGCACCGCTTCCAGGTCCTCCTGAGTTTTCACCAGAAAGGACAGATTGTATTCCTGGAGTTGCTTTTTCTCCGCCTCGGTTTTGGCGGCATAGTCCTGCATTTCCAGTAGCTCCAGCCAGCCGAGCAACTCAGCGGTTGCCGGTTTTTTGCGCGGCGAAGCCGCGCGGGCGTCGTAGAAGAACTGCAACAGTTCTTCCCGGGCCTGTGCCGTAGCACCGGTGGCCTCCCCCAGGTGCTTACTGACGATTTTCCGTAGCAGGGGGTTGTCGTTTTTCGGGAACTCGATGTGGAAAAAGGCACACCGGCGCAGAAACGCGTCCGGTAAGTTTTTCTCTGAATTGGAGGTCATGATCACCACAATCGGCGCATCACCACGGGTAAACTCCTGGTTTTGCTCACGGAGGTAAAAGCGCTGACGGTCAATCTCATCGAGCACGTCGTTGGTAAAATCGCGGGGGGCTTTATCCACTTCGTCGATGAGGACGACCCCACCCTGCGGTTTTGCCGGTAATTTGGTTCCGATTTTTGCCGCCAGCTCGGGGCTGGGGTTACTGCGGGCGATGGCCTCGCCCAGGGCCTGCAGCTCCAGGTACTTACTGATGTCGGTAACCTCACCACTGCGCAGGTTCGCCGCCTGAAAGTGCGAGAGGGCATCGTAGGTATAGAACAGATCACGGGCCTGGCTCGTCGTTTTGGTGGAGAACTTTAGCGGCGTCGGGTCAAAGTCAAAGGGCGCGCTTCGGTAGTGCTCACTCAGGTACCAGGCTGCCCAGTCAGCTAAGGTTGTTTTTCCGGTACCCGGCTCCCCCGTCAACAACAACGGTCGCTTGAGGTGAATGGCCCCCATCAGGGCTTCTTTGAGGCCGGGGGGCAAAACGTAATCTTTCGTTTGGAAGGCCATACGGTTAGTTTTTCTTTTTCAGGCAAATGCCTTCGTTGAATTGCTCAATGAGTCGTTTCAGGTCCGCTTCCACCACCAGCATATCCAGGGCAGCGGCGGGAGGGAAATGGTCGTTGACCAACTGCTCTGCATCATACCCATCCGGGATCATCGGCGAGTGGTGCGAGAACCAGGTTTCAATATCTTCCCGCGGCACCGGTTCCAGTTCCGGCAGTGCGTCACCGTTTTGCCGGTCGGCAATGGCTGCCGCTACCTCTTCACGGATTTTCGGTTTGTCGTCACAGTACTCAAGCCCGAAGAAAAAATAAAAAGTGGGCGCGGAGGCCGGCAGATCACTCTGGCAGAAGGATTCGTAGAACTTGCGCAGCATGGGCGGGATGATGTCTTTGCGCCAGTAGCTGTGCCCCAGGGTAACGTTAAAGCAAACAATGGGGTGCAGGCTGCCATCCGGACGCTTCAGCTTCGGACGGTCCAGTAAATCGGTTAATTTCAGGTCCAGCATACCACGCATCTGGGTCATGGGGATGGGCCCCATGATCTGCTGGGCGATGGCGTGGACCAAAGACGCCCGGTACTGTTCTTCGCGCATGCCCCGTAACACGGGCCGGCAATGGATGACCAGAGGCGGCTCCACTTCCAGTTCCGCAGTAAGGTCATCCGCCGTTAGTTGCAGGCCGACCAATTTGTACCCCAACCGATCCGCCAGACTGGATGCCTGCTGGCGGTCATCACCGTGCAGGTAGTAAAAAAACACTTGCTGCCCCATGGCATCAAACTGGTCATCAAAAAATTTTCCTTCCTGCGGAGCCCGATCCACCCCAAAGGCGTGAAACGGAGGAACGTGGACTGCCGGGGCGGAGGTGGACAGCGGCTGCTTCAGGTCCGCCTCCGACATTTCGTCAACGACGTACAGTATCGAGCTGTTGATGTTGGCCAGCTCAATACCCAGCGCGGTCTTACTCATCGTGTTGCTGGCCCGCTCCATTTCGTAGGTCTTGAAACGGCCGCTGGTCAGGGAACAGAGATCGTGCAGTCGGTGGCCTTCCGGCAAATGATTTCCCAGGAGCTGACGCAGTGCGTCCCCTTGCCGGTTTCCGGCAATGAGGGTTCGCAATTCGCTCTTTATTTGCTCCAGCATAGTGCTGCAATGGGTGGTGATCAGAGGGGCTAAAGCTAAGGAATAATTAGCGGGTCTTTCCTTTCAGGGCCCAGGCCCCTAATTAAACTAAAAAACGTCGGCGATGATTGCAACAGGTGGTGACAAAGTACAAGGTCAGCCATCTGTTCAGGTTCTTACGTACCAGCAAGTCTTCCCGAACCGACCTGAGGGGCGCGGCCGCAGGTGCCGGAAAAGGTTATAGTGCCGGCACGGCTAACCACAAATCAATGCGCGAAAAACTGAACCAGACCCGTCTTACGTAATTTATACTCCGGCCACAATGATGTGGCCAGGCGCTCTCCCCATCCCCCCTTAAACCTACCTGTATGCTTCGTTTGCTCCCGCTGTTCTTGCTTACCTTCGCCTGCCTTGACGATGATGACCGCAATCCGGATACAATGCCGAATATGGAAACAAGCAACCTGAATTTTAGCAGCCTTCGGTACCTCGCCCTTGGTGACAGCTACACAATTGGTACCGCTGTGCGCGAAGAACAACGCTGGCCCTATCTACTCAGTCAACAACTCGAAGCAGCAAACACCGACCCGGCCAACCCGGAAATCGATCTGGACATTGTGGCGGTCAACGGCTGGACAACCC
>JAUIIF010000445.1 GCA_030431945.1 Bacteroidia bacterium
CGTGGCCGCCAGTTTCAGCTGAAAACCCGCCAGTTGTTCGCCCGTAAGGCGGAGCTCCACCAGGCGTTGCTCGCCCCGCATTACCGTTGCCTCCGGCACTTCCACCGTGAGACCAACCTGTAAGTTATCTACGCTGAGGATGGCATCGGCATTTACGTCGCCACGTTTCATGGCGACGAAGCCCTGGCTGATGTTCGTTGGGTCTACCTCCGCAAAATCAATCGTAGTGGGGTAATTTTCGATAAATGGATACGCCGGATTTTCGAACGTGTAGCCGGCCGGCACGAAAAACCAGGGTTGCGCGGGCGCGGGCAGCAGGCTGGTGGAGAGTCCCAGGATTTGGCGGGCGATGGAAGTAATATCAAAAACGTCCAGCTCATTATCACCATTAGCATCTGCCGCCAGCAGCTGGTAGGGGTTCGTAAATTCCTGACGGCCCAACAGGTGCAGATTGATGGCTACCATATCAAAGATATCCAGTCCGTTGTCCCAGCTGTCTTCGCGTTCTGCGACCAGCTCGATGTTCTGGCAGGCGGGTAAAGCCTCAAAGCTGTAGAAGCCCAGATCTGAAGTAGTCGCAGCACTCATAAACAGGCCGTCGTCATCAATGGCCGCAACGGTTACACCTTCCAGGTCAGCATTCGTGGTGTGTACCCTGATCAGGCCGTCGGCGGCCACCGTATTCATTCCACAAATCTCGCTGAAGGGCATTGCCTCGAATACATTCTCCTGCATCAGGTCTACTCCGCTGTTACGGAAAATGACATCCCGGAAGGTGGTATTATGAATCCAGTCTTTTTCTTCTTCCGTCAGGACGGGGTCATTGAGGTAGAAGAAACGATCACCATTCCGTAGTGTCGCAAACTGCTGTTCCATAATGTTACGGATGGTCGGACCAAAAATAGACCCGGGTACCGGGCGCTCCGCCAGCATTCCAACCCAGGGGTCAACTTCATTAATATTCCCTGCGTACAATTCTTCCAGGGTATTGTAGACATCGTAGTCTGGATTGATCTGTTGGAAATCAAACAGAATTTGCAGTCCGTAAGCCCGGCGAATGGTATTGTAGGAGGAGAGTCCCCGTTCACGTCCGCGCATAATGTTGATGGAAGCCAGATCAAGCCCTCCGGCACCGGGAGGGCCAAAAAGGAAATTCCGTACATCATCCACTACGCGGCTGTCCATCATTTGCTGGGTTTGCTCCGCCATTCCGCGCAGGAAGGGGTCCAGGCCGTGTTGCTCCAGCGAACTTACGTTAAAGAAAGCCTCGCGTAAAGTCAGGTTACCTTCAGGCAGCACTTCCCCGTTAGCATCCAGGCGCCGGAGGTTACCGTTCAGCAGGGTATGCCCCACCCGGAAGGCCGCTGCGGAGAAGGAATTCGCCAACTGCGGATTGAGGTTAGGATCGTAGCCGGGGTAGGCAGCCACCGGCACCCCCATGGTGGGTAGCCATTCGTTGTACACGATGCTTTGAATAACTCCGCCCACCAGCTTGCGCGCATGCTGGTAAAGTTGCTCATCATCCCAGTCAGGATGCTCTTGTTTCAGACGGTCGCACTGCAAGTTGTGCTCCCGGACAAAGAGCGTATGAAAAGCTGCCAGGAGCGGATTTTCATTTGCGCGGACGTCGCCCGCCACAAACATCGGCCCCGGAGCACCGGTGCCGTTGGCCATGAAAGGAGCTCCGGGGTCACTGGGGCTGTTCAGCTGACCATCGACCGTATTGTAAGGCAGCAGATTACCGGCACTGACTTTCATTTTCCCGTCCGTAAACGTTCTCAGCCAGTTCGCCCGGTACTCTTCGGATCCGTATACACCAGAGCCATCGATGAAGGCCGTGATTTCATTGTCGTAATTCCGCGGGTTTCCAATGCCGAATCCGGTACCGAAACGGGGCAGGTTGCGGTGGAATGGAATGCTTACGTTACCGGTAGCAAAGGGGTCAAAATCAGGGTCTCCCATGGGAACGGGAATCGGCATATTTTCCCCCAGCTGATCGGTCAGAGCAATGTCGTGATCGATAAATTGACCGAAAACCCAGGTATAGTCACTCAGGCCGACCGGGTCATTAATCAGTCCTTCCTGCGCAAACAGGGTATTCGAGATAACCCGTGGGTTCGGCCGGTTGGGGCCGGCAGGCAGGGACTGCCCGTCAGCAAAACCGTCTCCGGCAATTCTGATCAGTGCGGTATGCGTGGCTCCCCGATAGCGACTATTCGGGTTATTGTACTGCCCGTCAATAGTTCGATAAAGCTCCGTATCTGCTGTCTGCGCAAACCCGGCAACGCTTAGAAAAAAACAGGATAAAAAGCTAAGGAATAGTTTAGGAGTCGTCATACACTGAGATTATGGTCGTAAAACACCTTAAAGGTAAGGAATACGTCGGTTCCGGTACCTCTCAGCTGAGGAAAGGACATTTTTTTTACTTAACGCGCTTCCTCCAATCCCATCCCGAACAGGGCAAAATCGTACCGGGCGGGGTCCGCGGGGTTTAGGTGCCGGACGGCTGCCGTCAATTCCAGTACTGCCTGCCAGTCATTTTGCTTGCGCGTAAGCAGCTGCAAGCGTCGGGCCTGGCGCTCCACGTGCACATCCAACGGAAGACACAGCTGGGCGGGAGAGATGTGGTGCCAGTCCCCAAAATCCACGCCCCTTTCGTCCTGACGCACCATCCAGCGCAAGAACATACACAGGCGCTTGCACCGGGATTTGCGGGCGGGCGTAGCTACGTGTTTGCGGGTGCGGGAAGGGGCATCCGGCAAGCTGAAAAAATCATTATGAAAACCAATCAATGCGGGTTCAATGGTAGCATCCTCGGGTTTCAGGTGCCGGGAGAAGGCGGTTTCCAGACTGGCGTTTTCGCGGTAATACTGCTGCAGGAACTCCAGAAAGTAGAGGGTATCGGTATAGGTAAAAGTCCGGTGCTTCCATTCCGCAAAACGTGCCCGATCCGCCTCGCGGTGTTCCGTGATGAACTGGTAAGGCCGCCCGCCCATCAACTCAATTAACTGAGCGCCCTTATCAATAATCGTAGCCCGCCGGCCCCAGCTTAGCGTGGCTACCCAGAAGCCGATAATTTCCCGGTCCCGCGGATCAGCAAAAGCGTGCACCAGGCCTATCGGGTCATCCGGGATAAAATCAGGTTGGTTATAACGGTCGTGGAAGTGCTCAAGTGTGGTCCGCAGGTCAGCCTTAGTCATGAAGAAGCGTATTAAGTCGTCGCGAAAGTGAGGAGATTAAGCGGTTCAATTAACAAATCTGCCGCCATCATTCTTTTCTCCACGTCATCACCGGGCCATCCGGCAGTCCTGACGAAGGCAACAGCAGGGCGCGGACGCAGGTGCGCTGGAGGTTGTGGTGCTGACGTGGGCCTTAAAGTCGGTCCGGAGCGAAATACCTTCGCTCCCCCCGCTTACCCTGTCAGGCACTTTCACCCTGAGCACAAAGGGGGGAAGAGGCTCGTCCCTGAACCTCAGATTACTGCTTACCCCAATGGGTTGCTGGCAGGGTTGGTTACTGCAACAGCTTATCGTTCCGTTCTAACGTCAGGGTAATGCCCGACCCCGTCAGCGTCAGGGTGTTTCCGGCTACTTTGCTGGTGACCGTTCCGTTGAGGAGGTCGAAAACCATCTGCTCCTGGGTGGCGGCATCGGCGCAGTACATTTTGGTGGCCATGACGCCGGGTACTTTCATTTTCTTCTTACTGCCTGACCAGTCGCCGCCAAAGCTGTTACAGCCGGAGTTACCCCCAATTTGACCATCACGAATAGCGATGAAACCTTTATTGTTGACCGCAGGGACCTTTTCCCCGTTCTGTTCGCACGTCTTAATCACCCAGGCAGAAGGGATGGGTAGTTCGGAGCTTGACATTTCCTGTTTTTCCGTCGTAACGCCGGAAGTGGGTTTAGGTTGGCAGGCACAGGCCAGAAACAGACCGAGGGCTGATAACAATAGACGAAAAGGCATGATGGGCTGTATTTTAAGCTAAAGATAAGGACAGGGTAACCAGACTTTCAGGGGCTATTTTACCAGGGTCAGCCCCGTCATCGCGGCAGGCTGAGCTATGCCCATAAACTGCAGCAGGGTCGGAGCAACATCCCCCAGTTTTCCGTTTTCGCGCAAGTCAACGGAAGCATCCGGGCCAACGTAAATTACGGGGACCGGATTGGTCGTGTGGGCCGTATGGACACTGCCGTCTTCATTGCGCATGATGTCCGAGTTTCCATGATCGGCGATCACCAGTACGTGGTAACCATATTCACCGGCCGTTTCCAGCAGCTGGCCCAGGCACTCATCAACTACTTCCGCGGCCCGGACGGCCGCGCCCCAGTCTCCGGTGTGGCCCACCATGTCGGTGTTGGCGTA
>JAUIIF010000446.1 GCA_030431945.1 Bacteroidia bacterium
CAACGTAGAGTTAGCGGAATCCGCCAGCCCCTACAACGGTGACACCGGAATCATTAACGTAAAACGTGCCTTCTACCTGCACTCTTTTGGCTACGAAGATTACGGACAGTTGAACGTTACCTGTGAGACTACCGGCAACCCGGCTTGGGATGTTTTTTTCCTCAATGTAGCCGCCAACGGCTGCGGATTAACGGTAGGTGACAAAGGCCCCTTCAGTGTTTTATTGGGCCCTAATAACTGTACGGTTGTTGCCGGAGGCAGAGTATTATTTGGTGGGCCAACGACCATCGAAGGATACTTTGAAGTAACGGGTGATTTTCTTGTGGAAAAAAGAGTGGACGGAACGGGAAGTATCGTTGTCGTCGACGGGGACAGCAGAACCCAAAATGACGGCTCCTTACAGGGAGGCGTCACCTTTTACGACGAGAATACAACTATGGGCTTCGGCAACACGCCTGCTGATTTCCCCATCCCCAACGGCCTGGATGCCAACAATGGCAACCCTACCGACGACTTTGTCGTTCCCGCCACGCGACCCGTCAATACCTGGGTAAACCCCGCCGCCTGTACCATCGATGCCGATGGTTTGGCCACCGTTGCCTGCTCCGGTGCTGATGTGATTACCTTCGATCTGATGCCCACGGGAACAGACGTCAGTGCCAGTTACTCAGTCATGGTAAGTGGTGGCTCGGCCACCAGCATCACCCCTAATACCGGCAATTATGGAGCAACCACCAGCTTTACCCTCAATACTGGCTCCGCCGGCGGCGGAGACGTAACGGTAACCATCAGTGACGCCAATGGCTGTATGCGGGAGGTAACGGTAACGGACCCGGGTAGTTGTAGTACGCCTACACCTGATTGTGTTGTCGGCCCGGGTATCATCGGCGGCAACGTCTTCAACGATCTTAATAATGACGGCGCGGACGCCGGTGCAGCGGAAGTTGGCCAGAGCGATGTCCTCGTCCAGGTCTACGACTGCGACGGCAACCTGGCCTGCGAAGTCTACACCAACGCCGATGGCAACTGGTCCTGCGCTGGACTGACCGACGGCGAAGATTATCGCGTGGAGTTCTCCACCCCACTTCAATCCTTTCTCCAGCCAAGCTATGCGGGTGTAGACAATGGAACGGATGTTCAGTTTGCTCAACCAGGAACCTGTGAGGTAAATTTTGGGGTGATTAACCTTGGCCAATATTGTGGCACCCCCTTGTACTTGGCAACGCCCTGTTACATTGAAGGCGATGCCGTTGGCAGCGAAGACGCCATTGTCTTCTGGTCGTATGATAACGTAGGGACAACCCCCCAGGACAAAACTTCTATTGCAACTAACGGACAGGTTGGGTCTACCTGGGGGTTAGCCTATGATGCCATTAATCAACGCCTTTATTCAGGTACGGTCGTAAAACGGGGAATTGGCCTGTACGAAGGTTCTGACGGTAGCGGAACAGATGTAATTTTTGCTACAAATCCCTTTGTGGGCTCCGCCAACTCTGAGGTCTGGTTACAACTAACCGATGACCTGGGTATAGCTACTGATGATGGAAGTTTTCCTAGTAATGCGGATCGTGGTTTAACGGGCCCAGATCCACTTGATCAGGAGGTGTTTAGCCTAACCGGGAAAGTTGGCCTGGGAGATATCGACATCAGTGATGATGGTTCCACTCTCTATGTAATGAATCTTTATGATCGAACGCTTTATGCAATTGATATTGTTACTAAAACTCTAGTCGCTGCTTACCCAGTACCTGATCCGGGTTGTACAAACGGAACCTACCGACCCTGGGCAACGAAATATGCCGATGGTACAGTTTACATTGGTGTAGTTTGTGATGCAAGCCAAGTTGCCATTAGTAGCCCGCCCACTCCGACTGATGATACAGCCCGACCTTTTCTGGAAGCAACTGTCTACCGATTAGATGGAACTAGTTTTACCGAAGTGTTGAGTACCCCACTTGACTATGCCCGTGAGGCTACTTTTGGTTACAGCGGGGGAACTTGTACGGACGACGTTGACGGTTGGTATGGCTGGGTGGATACTGCCCCAATTGATTGTGAACCTGGGGTGACGTCTTATCCACAACCCATCTTGACTGATCTTGAGTTTGATGATGCCGGAGGAATGATTCTGGGCTTTAGTGATCGGTCCGGATTTCAAATAACTAACGGTGGTTTTACCCCGGATGGAAGCCGCCAGACGGGCGTTTATGCTGGTGGAGACATCTTGTATGCCTGTAATGGTGGTAGTGGTAGCTGGACCATAGAAAATCCCGTAAATTGTACGAACAGCAATGGCGAAGCCATTAATGGAACAAATAACACCTACCAGCAATTTATTTTTGATAACGGTTGGCCGCGTATCGGTGAATATTTTGTCGGCGACTTTTTTCACGACGGTGGTAATTTGAACGGTCCTGGTTTTTTTCCAGGGCACGCAGAAATAACTACGGGGGGGCTGGTTTATCTCTCTGGCAGTAACGAAATAGTCAGTACCGCTTATGACCCGATTACCGGGGAGGGAGGTCTGTTTAATCGCGGTGGCGTGATAAAATTAAGCACCCTTACAGGACGTCGGACTGTTCAAGGGTTTGAATTGTATAATTCAGAAGCTGACGGCGGAATAACCGCTGGCAAAGGTGTAGGGCTTGGGGACCTGGAACTGTTGTGTGCACCACCTCCTATCCAAATAGGTAATTATGTCTGGAACGACGAAAATGGAGACGGCATTCAGCAAGCTTGTGAAGCACCTATTGCTAATGTGAACGTCGCCTTGTACGATAATACGGATCCGGCAAACCCAGTTTTTATCGGCTTTGAAACTACTGGGTCAGACGGTATATACTATTTCAACGACCTTACCCCTGACTCAGACTTTCTATTGGTTTTTGGTTATGATGGAACCAATAGCCAATTAGATCCCGTTTCGGGCGAATTGGCAGTAAATGGAATAAATTATCAGACCACGGTAGGAAATAGTGGAGAGGGAGCCACACCAGATGTTAATGACTCTGATGCAATTGATACTTCGGTGCCAACCGTCGGTGATTTTCCCACCATTTCATTTAATTCCGGTACTGCAACTAACCATGATTTAGATGCTGGTTTTTTGGTGAATCTTATTACTACCGTCGGCGACTTTGTCTTTGTCGACGTTGATATGGACGGTACCCAGAGCATGGGCGACCTCCCCCTGGAAAATGTAACCGTCACCGTCTACGACGCCGCCACCATGATGCCCGTAGCCCTGGACGCAGCCGGAATGCCCTACACGGCGACGCAGCTGACGGGACCTGCGGGAGAATACCTTTTCGAAAACTTACCTCCGCGCAGCTACTACGTGGAGTTCGACCTCAGTACGGCTACCAATGCGGACTTTTACAATTTCACTCAGCCCAATGTCGGAGATGACGCAAATGATTCCGATGCTACCCCGGCAATGGCCGACGATGACGTCGCCCTCAGTGGTACCACGCCTGAACTGTTGGGCGGTGAGAGCGACCTGACCCTCGATGCCGGTGTAGTTTGTACGATTGCCGTGGAGGTGGCTGAACCTTCTACGATTTGTTCCACCCAACCAATCGACCTTACGACGGGGGCCAGCATTACCCCCGCCAGCCTCGGCGGTGTCTGGACGACGCTGGAAGGCACCACCGGCACCTTTGACGATGGCGCCGGCGTCTTCGGAGCAGCAACTACCTACACCCCAAGTGAGGAGGATGCCAGCCGTGGCTACGTTACCCTGGTCCTGACCACAAACACGCCACCGGTAGCCTCTGGCTGTATGCCGGTCAGTGCTTCCGTTAGAATCGAAATCCTCAAAGTCGACTGTGGCACCTTCCCCTGGGATGGCTCCAACGATTAATTTGCTCGATCTCAGCAGCACTACTGATGTACAACGTATTTCTGTGCCCTTCCAGCTGTCCTGAGCAATATCCTGTACGCTACATACCGGACGTTTTCAGGACAAATCGCAGCAATAATGATACCCGTTCAGTTCCCCGGGCGGCTATCAACTAAAAGCAATGTATTAACCTTTTTTTTAATTCAGTTTATCTTCACTTATTTCTTGAAGCGTCGGCCTTTGGCCGACGCTTTTTTCATGCTGCCCCGCTCGTTCACCAAGATGGAATCCGCTCGTGCCGCGGTATCCTAACCACTTTGCTTTGGACATTGCCAAAAAAAAGCGCCTTCCCGGCAAGAGAAGACGCACCAAACCTGTGTTGGAAGTTTTAAAGAAGTACCTGGCCGCTAAGCCATTATTCAGGCCGCTTGCGGACGCCTCGCTCTCCGAAAAGCGTACGGTCAATGAGGTCACCGCTATCCTTGCGGATGGCTTTCAGTTGTTCCATTTGTGCCGG
>JAUIIF010000447.1 GCA_030431945.1 Bacteroidia bacterium
GCCGGAGAGGTCGACCTGAATTTCCGCCTCACGGCGGAGCGTGGCGAACGCTACACGCTGAAAATCAGCCGGCCGGGAGCAGACCGAAAAAAGGCAGACTTTGAGCGGGCCATTATGGAGCACCTGGCAAAAAAAGAGCTGGCGGGCGGGCAGCTGCCGGAGGAGGTTCGGTTCCGGCTGGCAGTCCCCCGCCCCGTGGGGGAAGTCATTCAACTCGAGGGCTCCCGGCTGGCGAGGCTGCAAACCTGGGTGGATGGTCGGCCCCTGGGCGAGGTCAACCCCATCAGCTCCCAACTTCGGTTTGACTGGGGCGAAGTCGCCGGAATGCTGACGGAAGCCCTGGCGGACTTTGACCACCCCCACGCCCCCGTCAGTTATAAGTGGAACCCCAGCCAAACCCTCGAAGCCCGGCCGCTCGCGCGGTACTTCTCCCCGGAACAAAGGGAAATAGCGGCATACTTCTGGGAAAGGTTCGAACGGGAAACCCTGCCGGCCTTACCAACCCTTCCTACCAGCATCAACTTCAACGATGCCCACGAGCAAAACCTGCTGGTCAACGAGCAGGGCCTGTTCTGTGGCCTCATCGACTTTGGCGATGCCATGCGTACCCAAACGATCAATGAGTTAGCCATTGCCTGCGCATACGCGGGCATGAGCGTTCCTGATCCCCTGCAGGCGATGAGCGAAGTGATGAAAGGCTTTCATTGGCGACGGCCCGGTGCTGCGCCCGATCATTTATTCAACCTCATTACCGGACGGCTGCTGATCACCGTAGCCACGGCAGCCGACAATGCCCGGAAGGAACCGGAAAACCCTTACCTCCAGGTAAGTGCAGCACCCGCCTGGGCCTTGCTGAAGAAGCTCCGGAGCGTTCATCCACGCCTGGTTACCGCTATTTTCCGGAACGCGCTGTGGTCAGCAGAAGCGGAGGAGGAAAACCTGGCGTTCCGGCACTGGCTGGAGCAGGCCTCCCCCCACCCCGTTGTTGCGCTGGCGGACCGGTCCGTTATTGCCCTTGACCTTTCCGTCGGCAGCCTCGACCTGGGGAACCACGTCAATTACGAAGACAGCGACCGGTTCACCCGCCGCATCGCCCGTCACCTCGAAGACCGGGGGGCCGACTTCGGTGTTGGCGGCTACGGGGAAACCCGACCGGTGTACACCACTGACGACTTTGCCACGGAAGGCAACAGTGGTCCGCGCTGGCGGACCGTCCACCTGGGGCTGGACGTCTGGGGGCCCGTCGGCACCCCCATCTTCGCCCCTTTTGACGCCACCGTTCACAGCCTGGGCATCGACCCGACGCAGCACGGCTACGGCCACGTCCTGATCCTGGAGCATCAGGAGGAGGGGCAAACTTTTTTCACCCTGTACGGGCACTTATCTGCGGATTCCTTACCCGGTATGCGGGCGGGGACGCCGGTGCAAAAAGGGGATGAAATAGCCAGGTTCGGGGCACCAGACGAAAACGGCGGCTGGCCGCCGCACCTCCACTTTCAGGTCATGCTGGATATGCTGGACTACGAGGGGGACTTCCCCGGCGTGGCCTACCCGGAGGAAGCCGACGTCTGGCTCAGCCTCTGCCCGGACCCGGCTCCGTTGCTGGGGAGGTACCGCCCGGGGGAGCCGGCAGCGGTCTTTGCGGATTACTTTGACCCACCAGCAGCGGCAAAGACCGGGGAGGAGCTCCTCCGCGCCCGCCAGTCGTCCCTCGGGTACTCCCTTTCCATTGCTTACCGGCAGCCGCTGCACATCGTCCGCGGCGTCCGGCAGTTTCTCCTCGACACTTCCGGCCGGCGGTACCTGGATACCGTCAACAACGTTGCCCACGTCGGGCACGAACACCCGCGGGTGGTGGAGGCCATTCAGCGGCAGGCGGCCGTACTCAACACCAACACCCGCTACCTGCACGATAACCTCGTCCGCTTCGCCGAGGACCTGACGGCGACGTTGCCGCCGGAGCTTTCCGTCGTCCATTTCGTCAACTCCGGCAGTGAGGCCAATGAACTGGCCTTGCGGATGTGTGAGGCCTGGTCCGGCACGCAGAACATGCTCGCCGTAGAAGTTGGTTACCACGGTAACACCAGCCGGGCGATTGACGTCAGCAGTTACAAATTCGACGGCAAAGGCGGGCGGGGCGCGCCGGGGCGCACGCGTCTGCTTCCGCTACCGGACGTTTTCCGTGGCCGCCACCGGGAGGCGGCCACGGCGGGCAAAGCGTACGGCGCTTACGCCGGGCGGATCCTGGCGGACTGGGCGGAAGCCGGCGAAAAGGCAGGTGGTTTTATCGGGGAAAGCATCCTGAGTTGCGGGGGGCAGATCGTATTGCCGGAAGGCTATCTGCAGGAGGTCTACGGCCACGTCCGTAAAGCAGGGGGCCTCTGTATTGCGGATGAGGTTCAGGTGGGCGTCGGCCGGGTGGGCAGTCACTTCTGGGGGTTCGAGTTGCAGGGGGTGGTGCCGGACATTGTCACCATCGGCAAACCACTCGGGAACGGGCACCCGCTGGGTGCCGTGGTTTGCACGCCCGCAGTGGCGCGGGCCTTCGCTAACGGGATGGAATACTTCAACACCTTCGGCGGTAATCCGGTCAGCTGCGCCGCCGGGCGCGCAGTACTGCAGGTGGTACGGGAAGAAGGCCTGCAGGCACACGCCCTGGATACCGGCAACTACCTGAAACGGCTGCTGCGTCAGGTACAGGCGCACCACCCCATCATTGGGGACGTCCGGGGCGAGGGCCTATTCCTTGGCTTCGAACTGGTTCACCCTGCACCTGCGGCCGCGCCCAATTCCAGTTTCCTCCCCGCCACCCGCCAGGCCGCTTACCTTAAAAACCGCATGCGCGAACTCGGCTTCCTGCTGAGTACGGACGGACCGGATGAGAACGTCATTAAAATCAAACCACCCCTGTGTTTCCACCGCGGCAATGCCGATCACCTGGTCGAATACCTGGCGCGGGTGCTGCAGGAGGATGGTTGCCGGTAGGCAGCAGCACTGGTATTTCCTCCTTTTACCGTTCGGCGAACGAGTCAGGTCGCGGTGCTCCCGCCCCGGCCGGCGAACGATGTCATCTTGCGCCGGCCCGGGTATTTCCCCCTGGATACGCCGACAATTAGGTGGCTATACCGTATACTTGTCAGCCTATGACACCACATACTGATCAGCAACTCATTTTAGCACTTCGCCAGGGAGATTTTTCCGTCCTCGACCGGGTGTACGCCGAAAATGCCGGAACCATCACCAGTTGGATCATCAAGAACAGTGGCACCCATACGGACGCCCAGGACGTGTTTCAGGAAGGGATTATTGCCCTGCACCAAAAGGCTAATGACCCGGACTTTATCCTCACCTGTCCCCTCGGGGCCCTGCTGTTCCGCATCTGCCAGAACAAGTGGTTGTACGCTTTGCGAAAAAAAAGAAGGGAGGTAGCGGTAAGGGATGCCCAGGTCCGGTCATCTGAATACGAAGGCAACGTTCATGATGCACTGGAAGCGGTAGAAGAAGAAAGCATCCGGCAACAGAGAATGAAATCGGCCTTTACGGAGTTAAGCGAATTATGCCAGCAATTATTACGGCTGCTGGCCAAAGGATTGCCGGCGGCAGAGATTGCCCTCCAACTGGGGATGGCCGAAGCCAACACGGTGTACCGGCGGCGGCATGCTTGTGGTGAGCGCTGGCGAAAGTTATACGAAAGCAGGTAGCAGGTAATTTTATAGTTTACCTTCCATTACCTACGGCTTTTGGGTTTTACAGTATTGGCAAAAGGAGATATCGTGATGAAAGAAGAAATTGACGTACTGATCAGTCGCTACCTGGCGGCGGATATGTCCCCTCCCGAAGTGAAGACCTTCGAAGAGCGGCTGGCCGCGGAGCCCGGGCTGGCGGCCGAACTGCAACGGCGGCGGGAAGAACTGACCTTCCTGCGCACGGAGGCAGCCCTGCCGGATTTGCGGGAGAAGATGGCGGACCTGGCCAGCACCCACTTTACGGCCGCGACCACCGAAGAGGCGCGGCCGCAGGTGCCGGAGGAAGGGATAAAGGAGCAGGCTGCAACGCCCACCGCCTCCGTACGCCGCCTGAACTGGAAACGGTTCCTGCCGCCGGCGGGTATTGCCGCCGCCCTGGCCCTGGTGCTCTGGCTCTGGAACCCGTTCGGCCCCCAGGCCCCTTACCGGCAGTTTGCCCAGTACGCTCCGCTGTACCTGACGGAGAAAAGCAGCGACCCTGCGGCAGCGGCAGCGCCGGCTGAGGCGGCTTTCAATGCCGGGGATTACGCAGCGGCCTACCCGCAGCTCATTGCTTACCTGCAACAACGGCCGGACGATAATGAAGCCCGCCTGGCCCTGGGCATC
>JAUIIF010000448.1 GCA_030431945.1 Bacteroidia bacterium
TGGTCGCCTGGCGGCGACCAAACGAACCCCGGGCTTCGTTTTCCCGCACCCTTCCGCGCCCCTCGGCAATCGGGAGAATATGAGCATGGACCGGGCCGCCTACTACTTTGAGCGCGCGCTGGCGCGCGCGCCCGGACTGGAAGCTGCCGCCGAAGCCGCTTTCTTCGCCGCCAAAGTGCAACGCAACCAGCACTACGCCGCCGGTAGCCCGGGGCCGCGCCCCTTCACCTATTTCCGCCTGCTGCGGGACAATTACGCCGACACCCGGTTTTATCAACTCGCGGTGGAGGAATGCAGGACCTTCGCCTGGTTTGCAGGGCGGTAAAAAGAGGATCGCTAAGCGGGGCGCGATCCACGACTACCGCCTTTTTTCAAAGACCAGCGTCGACCCTAAGAACGTCTCGTAATAGCCGAAGAAATGGGCGTACAGGAGGCGTTCCGGAAATAAATTCAGGGGGCGAAAAGCCCGGTGTAAGCGAGCGGTCGGGTCAGTACCCGTCAGCAGGGCCTGCATCCGTTCGCATTCCCCCTCCTTCCCGGGGTTGTAGACACCTTCGGTACAGGCAGGCAGGCCAAAGGGCGTAGTCATGCTTTTGTAGTAACGGCTGTAATACGTTTCGTGGAGGATGGCGTAATCCCAGTCAATGTCCATGAAAAACTTGGTCCGGCGCAGTCCCTTGTGCAATACGTAGCCGGAGACGGCAATTTTAGCCTCTGCCGGTAATTCATTGTTTACATATTCCCGCATGGCGTAACGGGTGTCGAACCAGTGATTGGACTGGCCGACGATGCCAAAAGCCAGGGTGTACACCACTACGGCCGCCGCCAGCCACCAACGGGGCGCCAACTGCTGCAGGGCGTAAGCGGCCAGGAGGCAAACCGCCGGCATGAAAACATTTACCCGCCGGATAAAGGCGGTATCAACGGACCAGCGGACCAGGAACTCGCTGGCCAGCCACCCCACGAGATACAGTAACAGCCAGGGCCGGAGGGACGACCAGCCCGCCTTTCCGCCCCCTCCGTTTGCACCTGCGGCCGCGCCCCGCAATAGTCGTTGCAGCCCCCAGACGGCCAGCCCGAACGCCGGCAACCCGATGCCCGCCAGTACCCCGGCGGGGTACACGATCAGGTTATCCCGCCAGTGATCTTCCTGCGGTACGCCCGCGCGGTTCAGCTCACTCAGCGTATTAAAGGTAGACTTAATACTGCCCCACGACCAGCCGTAAGTAAAGACCAGGACCACCCCGGCGACCAAGCCCATGCCCACCGGCACGTACCACCAGGGTATGCGCTTTGCCCCCGCCAGGTACAGCAAAAAAAGCCCGCCCCAGGCCAGGGGAAGTACGTCAAACTTGAACGACAAAGCCCCGGCCGTACCCAGGGCCAGTAAGGAAAGGCTGCCCAGGGTACCACGGTCAGTTCCCAGGCGAATGGCCCCTAAGACCGCCAGGTAGCACCAGAAAATATAGCCTGAAGCCGGGAGGCAATAATGGCTGTAGGTGGCGTTGGCATCACAGCAGGCCAGGAGCAGCGCGGCCACGCCGGCGTAGGGTGGCGACAACCCGCTGGCCCGGGCCAGGTACCAGACGGTCAGGATCAGGAGCAGGGAGAAGAGGGTGGACAATTGCCGGCCGAGGAGCAAAAAGTCCCGAAACACCGGTGTTTCCCCCACCATTCCGTACCAGGCGGTCGCTGCGTACGCCATCAGGTGGCCATAGCCCCGGACATTCCACGGCGGGCTACGGTAATTGCCGATATCCTCACCGTCGTGCAGCGCATTGTACCGATGGATGGCGGCGTGCACGTGCTGGCCTTCATCCGGCTCGAAAGTGCTCCATTTATCCTTATAATCCTGCGTAAACCATCCGGGAACCCGCAGGGCCAGGCCCAGGAAAAGGGCCAGCGGTAATAGCCAGCGGGTGGAAAAAGGCAGCTGCATCAAAGGCCGTTAAAATACGTTTCCAGGTAGGCCCAGTGTTCCCGCCAGTTGCGCAAGATGAGGAGTAACCCGATCAGCAGGACAAAGAATGCAATCTGCTTCGCTCGCCGGCCGGCAACGGAATTACGTTCGCGGCGGCTTCTGTAGGTATGACGAGTGGATTGTTTTGGCATGGGGCAAAGATAGGAGAAAGTGGGCAGCTCCTTCCCGGAATCAACAATAACGGTACGCCTGATTCTGCGTGATGAGGGGGACGTAAGTAGCGCCCCCGGCGGGCTAATTCTCTCCGGCAAGCAACCATCCCGTTGGAAAAAGCCTTTCCTTTGCGCAAACATTAGTATACTATGTCAACCAACCCAGCGCCTGCTTTTCCTGACTTTGTTTACGAACGCCCTGATTTGGCCAAAAGTGAAGCGGCCTTCCGGGCAGTCCTCGCTGAATTGGAGCAAGCACCAACCATTGACGAGGCCATTGCCGCCGTGGAGCAGATTGACCGCATCCGGGCAACCGTAGCAACCGCCTACAACATTTGTTACATCCGGTACAGCATTGACACCCGGGATGTTTTTTATAAAGAAGAGAAGGCCTGGTTTGACCAACACCTGCCGGCCACCGAGGCCTGGCGAATGGATTATTACCGTGCCCTCATTGCTAATCCGCAGCGCCCTGCCCTCGAAGAAAAGTTCGGCCAACAGCTTTTCCAAATGGCGGAACTGAGCATCAAGACCTTCCAGCCGGAACTGATCGGGGATTTGCAGGAAGAGAATAAAGGGTACAGTGCCTATACCGAGCTTAAGGGCGGCGCACAGATCGAACTGGGCGGAGAAACCTATAACCTCAGCAGCATCATTCCGCTCGAACAAGTGGCCGACCGGAGCGCGCGTGAGCGCGCCAGCAAAGCCAAGTGGGACTGGATGGGGAACAACCAGGAGCGCATCGAGACCATTTATGACGATCTGGTAAAGCTGCGGCACGGAATGGCGCGGAAACTTGGTTTCAACAACTTTGTCTCCCTCGGCTATGCGCGGATGAACCGTACGGACTACGGTCCGGAGCAAATCGCCAACTTCCGGCAGCAGGTAAAAAAATACATTGTCCCCATTGCGCAGCAATTAACCGCCAACCAGGCGGAGCGCATCGGGGTCGACCGACTCCGTTATTACGATAACAACTTCCGTTTTCCCGACGGTAACCCCACCCCCGTAGGCACAATGGCGGACACCGTGGCTGCCGCCCGCAAACTGTACGACAACCTGAGTACGGAAACCGGTGACTTCTTCCGCATGCTGGAAGCAAGACAACTGATGGACCTGGAGGCCAAAGACGGCAAAGCAACTGGCGGATACTGCACCTACGTCAACGATTACGGGGCGCCGTACATCTTCTCCAACTTCAACCGGACGAGCCACGATGTGGACGTCCTGACCCACGAATTCGGTCATGCCTTTCAGGTGTACAGCAGCCGGCACCAGAAGCCGATGGAATACAACTGGCCGACGTACGATGCGGCGGAAATCCACAGCATGAGCATGGAATTCTTCGCCTACCCCGGCGTACCTGACTTTTTCGGGGAGGATGCCGATAAATACTTTTACAGCCACCTGGAAAGCGCGATCCGTTTTCTGCCGTACGGGGTAGCCATTGACGAGTTTCAGCACCTGGTGTACGAGAACCCCGACTGGTCTCCCGCCCAGCGAAATACCGCCTGGAAAGAGCTGGAGGAGGCCTACCTGCCCCACCTGGATTACAGCGACCATCCGTTTTTGGCCCAGGGTACCTACTGGCAGAGTCAGTTGCACCTCTTCGGAATGCCATTTTATTACATCGACTACTGCCTGGCGCAGATTTGTGCTTTCCAGTTCTGGCTCAAGGACGAAGAGAATCACGAAAAGGCCTGGGCGGACTACGTCGAACTGTGTAAGGCCGGTGGTTCCCAAAGCTTTTTAGGCCTGGTGAAATTAGCGAAGCTGGACAACCCATTTGAAGAAGGCATTATGGAAAAAATTGCCGAAAAAGTAACCGCCCGGCTGGGAGAATTAATGAAGTAAGCGAATACCCTAAGGGTTCTTCCCGTACCTTTATCCGCAGATAATCCCACAGAAACCATGCCCTGGACTATTGTTGACAATGCGCTGAAAGCTGACTTTCAGTTTCCCGACTTCACCCGGGCTTTTGCCTTCATGACTGAAGTTGCCTTTGCCGCCGAAGCTGCCGGCCACCACCCGGAATGGTCTAATGTCTACAACCGGGTCAGCATTCGGCTCACCACCCACGACGCGGGCAACACCGTAACGGAAAAAGATCATCAACTGGCTGCCGCCATCGATAAGATTTACGGTAAGTATGCATAAGTTCCTCGCTTTTCTTTGCCTGCTGCTGCTCAGCTACGCGCAGGGGGCCGCGACGCC
>JAUIIF010000449.1 GCA_030431945.1 Bacteroidia bacterium
GCGTACGCGCCACCTCCTGGCTTGCTTTTACCAAATCAGGGGCGACGGAGCGCAGGTGCAGAGAAGAGGTTGAAACGCAAGGAAGTCCTACCGAAGTACGGTAACGGACCCTGCCTGTCGTACGATTCGCCCATCCACGAACCTGGCCACCGCTTCCCAGCTGTAAGCCCCTTGTGGCACGGGCGATCCGTTAATTGTACCGTCCCAGCGACCAGCGGGTTGTCCGTCTTCGGTCAGGCTTTCCGTGGCCCAGATCAGGTCGCCGTAGGGGGAGTAGACCGCCAGCCGGTAAGCGGCGACGCCCGAACCAACGGCTCCCCAAACGCGGATGGCTTCCGCTCCGTAGTCGGGCGCAACCGCGTCGGGCACTTCGAAACTGGCAATGGATTCAGGCGTAACCGGTTTGGTGATCGTATCGGCGCAGTAAAGCCGGCCTTCGTTCGTTGTAGCGGCAATCAGCGACACCCCGAGCGGTCCGTTCCCGTCGTACTCATGGGTTAATTCAAACTCGGTACTGACGTTGCCGTCTCCCAGTTCCCACCGGAAGCTGTCTCCGCCTTCCGAAAGGTTGATGAAACGGACATCACCAATTACCCGCATGGATTCGTCCACCACAAAATCAAAGTCGGCCACCGGCCGGCCAAATACCTGAACGGTGACGGGAGCCGGTAGGGTGTCCCGGCACTGGTCATTAATGGCAATCAGGTTGAAAGCGTAAGTGCCGGCTTCGGCAAAGGTATATCGTTGTATCCTTCCGGTACGGGGCTGTAAATCCGGTGCCAGGTACCACTCGTAGCGAGTCGCCTGGGTGGTGCCGGCCACCAGGGTAACGGTGTCGCGGGCGCAAAGGAAAGTAGTGGAGGGGACAGCGGTGGCTACCGGCTGGCCGAAAATATCTACTTCCTGCGAGGTCGTGTCCTGACAACCGAAATCTGAAGTCACCATCAGGGTGATCCGGTAAGTGCCGGCCTCGTCGTACACCTGGGTAGGGGAGCGGTCGGTGGCAGTTTGGCCATTGCCAAAGTCCCATTCATTCCGCAAATTGCCGGCTGAGCCGTTGCGAAGGGTTAGTGTGGCGGGGGTACCGCAGCGCTCGGGCTGGTCAACGGTAAAAGCGGCTACCGGATTAGGATGTACGGTCAGGTTCAGGGTTGCCGTATCGGCCGGGCAACCGTTAGTCTGCGTCGCAAATAGTTGCACGACGTAGTCGCCGGGAAGGGAGTATCGCTGGGTCGCCGTGGCGCCGGTTTCGCCCGTTCCGTCACCCAGCTCCCAACGCAGGCCCGTTGCGTTCGCTGAGCCGCTGGCCGAGAAGGTGATTTCTTCGCCGGCACAAACTTCCTGCTGGTCAGCGGTTGCTACGGCCAGCGGCGTGGTTAATACCGTGAAGACCCGTTCACTGGTGTCCTGGCAACCGACGGTATTGGTGACTATTTGCCGGATGGTGAAGCTGCCCGTTGACGAAGGGGTGTACGTAGCTACCTGGCCGCTGAAGCTTTGCCCGTCGATCAGCCAGTCGGCACTGGCGGTGCCGGCCGTATTGGTGGCCAGTAATGGCCCCTGACCCAGGCATATTTCTTCGCTACTCACCGTGAAACTGCTGACGGGGGGTGGGAAGATGGTGACTACGGCAAAAGCCGTGTCGCTAAAGCAGCCCGCAGCGTCAAAAGCAATCATCCTTACCGTAAAGTCCCCGGACTGGTGAAAGGTATGGCTGGGGTTTTCCTCACCGGACTCATTGCTGCCGTCACCGAAATTCCAGTTGTAGCGCAGCGGCCCGACACCGTTGGAGTTATTATTGAAAGCCACGGTCAGCCCGGGGCACCCACTGCTGTTGGTTGGTCCGAAGGCACTGGTTGGTCGACCGAGTACCCTTATTTCACTGGTGAAAGTGGCCGGACAATTATTGGACTGGGAATACCCGGTGTAAGTAACGGTGTAAATTCCTGCGGAATCAAAATGATGGCTGGGGTTGTAATCCGTGGAGGTCTGGCCGTCACCAAAGTCCCAGAAAGACGCACTGATGCCCGCCGAACCATTGAGGAAAGCAATGTCTTCGCCAAGGCAGATCTCCGGCAGGTGAGTGAAGCTTACCGAAGGAGCCGGCAGCACTTCGACGTAGGCCGTGTCCGCATCCGTTCCGCAACCAGTAGCTGTAAGAATTATCGTGTGTCTGCCCGGCTGGGTCAACGGGATGTCTGGCTGGTCTCCGGTACCGCCACTGACCTGGCTGCCGTCGGGGCCGATAATGGTCCAGCTCAAAGCGGACCCTGGCGTACTGAAGGAGGTCGCGGGCAAAGTCAGCGGTTGACATCCCCGCAGGGTATCCAGCTGGATGAAGGCCGTAACGTCCGGCGGTAGTACCGTAATCTCCTGCCGGAAAGTATCCACACCACAGGCGTTGGTCGCTACCAGGGAAATGACGTAGGTAGATACAGAGTCCCGGGGCGTGGTATAAGCTGGCAGGTCGGGCGTGACGTCCCGGAGGATGGTGTTGTCCAGACCCAGGTTCCAGTAAAAGCTGTCCGGATTGCCCAGGGTGACATTGATCAGGTCCGAGGAATACGGGGAGCAGCCCTCATCGGCATCCAGTCCGAAACGCGCCAGTGGGTACGGGTGTACCAGGACGGAGTCCACACGGGTACGGAGCCCGCAGCCGTTTTCCACCAGCTGGGTAATGGTAAACCAGCGATCATCCGTAATGCTGTCGAAGACGTAATTGGGGGTCGGCAAGGTGTCTCCTTCAATAACGTACCGTACCGAGATGTCATCCCCTGAGCTCAGGTCATTTAATTGCAGGTTAAAGGGAGCACAACCTTCCCGCGCCGCCAAGCCATAGTTGGCCACGGGCGGCTCGGAAATAAAGAGCGATTGCGTGGTGGTATCCCGGCAACCATCGCTGGTACGGACGATAAGCTGAATGCGGTAAGTGCCGCGACTAGTGTACCGGTGGCTGGGGGCGGCGGTAGTGGAAGTCGTGCCATCCCCAAAATCCCAGTCGTAGTTCAGGCCGCCAGTCAGCGGACTAACCTGAAACTGTTCGTTGCTGCAGGTCGGTCCGGAAATGGTGAAGGCTGCGGAAGGTTCAGGGCTGTAGGTGAAGACTTTTTCCTGGCAGGCGGTACAGTCCGCAACGGAGGCATCGCGGACACAGTAAGTGTATACATAATCGCTGCCGGTACTCAGCTGCGAAAGGTCGATGGTGCCGGTGATGGCGCTGATGAGCGCGGGGCCGGACCAGGTTCCCCCCGCCGGACTCGCCCCCAGCAGACTGTAATCCGCAGGTCCTTCACAGACCGTAACCGGCCCGCCGGCAGTCAGGCCGGCGGCGGGGTCTTTGATCTCCAGCTGCAGGCTGGCCGCCTGCACGCAGGAGGTACCCCCGGCAATTTCGTACCGGTAGGTGAAAGTGCCGCCACCGGCAACGGCGAGGTCAATGGTGCCGGTGGATGGGTCAATACCCATCCCCTGCCAGCGGCCGCCGGCAAGGTTGGTGGTTAGCGTAACGTTGTTTTCTGCGATGCAGATTTCCGCAGGGCCGTCCACGGTTAACGGTTCGGGAATAATTACGGCGACTACCAGGCTGTCGGTGACAATACAATCATTGCGGGTGTACTGGTAGCGAGCAGTGTAGTAGCCCTCACCCAGGCCCGCACCAACGGAGTTGAAGGTGCCATCCGCCTGGGTACCCGGTCCCGACCACAAGAAAGTACCCCCGGCGGGTACCGCCGACACGTTCGTAAGATTGGGCAGCGAAAGGTTTTCGTCCGTCTGGCATACCGTGACGGTATCCGGTGCCGAAAGTACTGGAAGAGCTTCCACCGTTATGGTGGGGGTGGCGATTACCTCACACGCATTGGCATCAGTAAACGCATACCGCGGTTGGTGCGTACCGGCCCCGGCCAGGGCCGGATCGAAAGTACCTGCTGCAGGGTCGACAATTCCTGCACCGGACCAGGTGCCTCCGGTCGGACTGAAATTCAGGGAAATTACTTCGCCATCGATACACAAGACCTCGTCCTGGGTCGTCACGGTGGCTGAGTTGACCACCATTACCTCCAGCGTCGCCTCGTTATTGCAGGGAGAATTATTCAGCCGGTAAGTGAGTTGATAGGTTCCGGCCCCGACTGCTGCGGGGCGGAAGAGGCCCGTAGCAGTAACGCCCGGTCCCTGCCAGGTTCCTCCGGCCGGGGTAGCCGTTAGCTGAACGTCAGCTGATCCGGCACAAAGCGTGGCTACGGAATCAATGGAAACTGGTTGGCTCGCCGCAACGGCTACGTCGGCGGTTAGTGTCTGCTCTCCACATTCACTGCTGATCACCAAGGTTACCGTGCCGCTCTGCGG
>JAUIIF010000450.1 GCA_030431945.1 Bacteroidia bacterium
AGCGCTACGAAGTCGATTTTGACAAACTCAACAAGGAGAAAGCTTCCATTGCCCTTTCTGCAGAGCAGGCAGCAGTGCCGCTAATCAGCGAAAAAAACGCCGACCTGTTTGCCAAGATTGGTGGAACGGCGACGACAACCTCCGTAAGTTTTGCGATCTCCTTTACGGAGAACGACGTCGTCACCGCCCGCACGTACCCCGCTTCTTACCGGGCAGCTGAAAGTATTTTACTGGAGTTCCGTACTTACTACTACACCCGCTATTTTGAGGAGGCCCTCTCCGAGCTGCGGGAGGAACTGGCCGATCTGCGGGACGATAGTTCCGATGCCAGTGAAGATGCGGAGAAAGCCCGGAAGAAGATTGAGAAGTACGAGGAAAAAATTGAAAAGTACCGTCGCAAGATCGAGAAAGAACGCGAGTCCGTTGGCGACGAACTTGAAACCGCAGAAGAAAAAGCGCGTAAAGCGAGTGAACTGGAACGACAAATCCGGGAATTAGAGCGCCAACGCGCCCGCTACCTGGGCTAACGTTTTAGCCAGTGACGATCATTAACCTGAAAATTTAAAATTACCAAGATTAAAATGAGTGCAACTACCAATAACAACCCAGCAGATATCTATCCTGACCAACCCCAAAACTTTTCTGAGACCATTGGCCGCAATTTCGGCCTGATTCTCGGGGTGCTAACGGCCGTTTACCTGGTTATTCTCAACCTGATGTCGGGCAACGGAGATATACCCACCGGACTCAGGTTCGCTAAACACCTGCTCATCGTACCCGTAGTATGGCTGGCGGTAGCCGCCTTCGCCAAGCGCCTGCCCAAAGGCAGGAAATTCAAGCGGGAGCTTGGCTTACTGCTGAGAATTGCTGTCTGGACCGCCCTGGTAATTGCCGTTATCAACATCGCATTTTTCGGCATCTTCGGCAGTTCGTTTGAACAGTTTATGCAGGAAGGAGAAACCTTCTTCGGCGTTATGGTTAATAGTGGGTTCCTTATCTTTGAGACGGTCGTTTTCGTAATGATCATCGGATTTGTGATCCTCCAGGCCTATAAAGGCGCTGGTTCTCCTGAAGACGAATAACAAATGACCCCCAAATCCATCAGCGTCTATAAATTGACGTCCGCTCTGATCTGCCTGTGTATAGTAATTGGTTTGCTGTACGTAGGCAGGTCTTTTTTTATTCCCCTCACCTACGGCGTTTTCTTTGCTTTCATGCTCAAGCCTATTTGTGACCGGATCGAACGCGTTGTTAAAAACAGGGTGGCGGCAATTATTCTGACGATGCTGACGGTCGGTCTGGTTATCGGGGGCGTATTGTCCTTCTTTTTCTTTCAGATTGTAGAGGTGGTGCAGGAAGCTGAGAACATCACTCATAAACTACAGACCGCCGGCAGCAAAGTATTGTCTTACTGCGGTGGGCTATTGGGCCTGAACCTGCGCGAAGCCACGGCAATTATTGAAGGTCAGGTAGGTGACTCGATTGCACAACCCATGGGCATCCTGACGTCAGGCTTGTCCACCTCCGGTACATTGATTGCGAATTTCACCCTCATCATCATTTACATCTTTTTTTTCCTGCTCTACAGTACTGCCCTGCGGCAGTTTGTTCAGGGCCAGTTAAGTGATGAAGCGAAGCGGGAAGGGGAGCAAACGCTGCGTGAAATTCAGCACGTGGCTGCTGATTACCTGGGGGGAATGCTGACGGTGATGCTCGTACTGGGCGTACTGAACAGTTTAGGGCTTTACCTGATCGGCATCAAATATGCCCTGGTATGGGGCTTTCTGGGGGCTCTGCTGGCAGTCATTCCGTACGTCGGGACAACCGTGGGTGGCCTGCTGCCCCTGCTCTACGCCATTGCCACCACGGGATCTCTCTGGCAACCCCTGTCGGTAATAATCCTCTACGTGGTGGTCCAGTTTGTGGAGGGTAACTTCATTACCCCCAAAATTGTGGGAAACAGCGTGAAAATCAATGCGCTGGCGGCAATCCTGTCCATTATTCTGGGAGCCCTGATCTGGGGGTTGGCCGGAATTATTCTGGCCATTCCACTGCTGGCCATGGTCCGCATCATCCTTGATCATATCGTTCCCTTTAAGCCGGTAGCCCTCCTGTTGAGTGATGACTTGTATGACCAGTCCGATAAATACCTGGAGGAGTTTGACCAGCCAAAGTATCGGCTCTCCAGCCTGTTTATCAAGCGGAATAAGGTCGTACTAAAGACTGACCGTCAGGTACCGGACGAAGTAAGCAAGTCCAATCCCCAGATAATTTCCGATACCGAAGCCCAGCAATGAAACCGCGATGCCGGCGGCTAACAAATGCCGGTTCTTCAATGCTGCAGCAACCTGGACGACGAAAACAGGACCGTAAAATCCGGCTACGTAGCTCAGGATGACGGTGTCGCGGTCCACCTTGAATAATTTACATAAGACCAAGTGCAGGAGGGTAGTGGAAAGGAGGGCAAGGGCTGAAAAATACAGCAGGTCCATCCCGTCCGCAGCAAGGGCCCGGAAATCAGCCAGTAAACCCAGCGCGACACAAAACACGAGGATAAAGTACTCCCCGAGTGGATAGCTGTTGCCAATTTTTGCGGGGACAGGGCTAATGGAAACCAAGAGGGACAAGGTCGTCAGCAGCAAAATAAGGGCCGTAAGGTTTTCCAGGTTTCCGGTGGATAGAAACAGTATTCCAACGCTTACTACGGTGACCAAAAGTCCTACGCCCAGCTGTGGCAACTGCCGGCTGAAGGGCACACGATCAGTAAGGGCGCTGTCTTCCGTTTCCCCTTCATTAATGGAAGGGGGAAAAAAATAACCGTATACCGGAGGCAGGAAGGTAACCAACCCCAAGAGGTAACTGCCCCCCAGCAACACATCCGCCGCCTGGATCAGTACCATGTACTCTGAAGGTGCCTCAAGCGCCAGCCCGATGGCCTGTACGTTGGGGGTACCACCGGTGTACAGGCCCACCAGCATGCCCGTTATTTTCCAGGAATCCGGAAGACTGCCACTGAGCAGGTACCCCACCATTCCGGTACAGAGCAGACCGGCCAGGCAGCAAAGCCCGAAGGCCAGCAACATGCGGCCGGCGTAGCGAACGCTTTCTTTTACCCGTACGGCAAACAGGAGTAGTGGCAGCCCCACCAGCATGCTGGCACCGGCAATGTTTTCCATTAGGGGACCGCTGATGTCCCAAAAACGAAGATTACTGACCAGAATACCGATTCCGTAGCAGGCAATAATGGAACTGATCCACTCCGGAAAAAAACCTCGGCGCTCTGCGTAGCGCGCCAGGAAAGGAAACCCCAGGCACAACGTCAGGCTGAGCAAATCTGCCGGAGCCATTAGAAGCGAAGTTTAAGGACGCGCGGTTTACCGATTCTGGGCAGGGTGACGATGTATAAATTGGTGTAGTCAAGCTCACTGAAGCGCGGGTACGCATCCGACTCCGTCAGGTAGTTGGCCATGGCCGGCGTCGTATTACTGTGGCCTACAATCAGGACGGTCTTGCCTTTATAGAGTCTTTTCAGGTTGTAGGCAAAGTCCTGAAGTGCCGCCGGATCGTAAGAAATAACGGGCAGCTTTTTTTCGGTAGCCGTCGGGGCGGCCGTTTGCTGCGTGCGCCTGGTATCCGTGCTGTAGACGGCATCCAGGTCCGTATTTTTCAGGACCTCTTTCAGCCGTTCCGCCCTTTCCACTCCGATGTCAATAAGAATGGGGTCACGGCCGTAATCTTTTTCCGCGTGCCGCACCAGAATAAAGGTGGAAACTTCATCATCCGCAAACTGTTCCTCGGCTGCCTTCCTGGCCGACGTGCAGGAGGTCAATACGAACCCGCTGACTAACAACAGGGGGAGTAGTGTTTTCAATAGTCTCATAGTGGGACAAATGTAGTTAACAAAGAAGTTACATTTGTGCACCATGATTAACCTGACCAACCTCACCCACATCGCTTTTGATGCTGATGACACCCTGTGGGCGCACGAAAATATATTTGTGGATGCCAAGGCGCGTTGTCTGAAACTGCTGGAGCCTTACCTGGAACCCGGAATGAACCTGGAGGAGGAATTGTATCGTTTTGAACGTAAAAACCTGCAAATTTTCGGCTACGGGGTGAAGGGGTTTACGCTCTCCATGATTGAAACGGCGATCGAGCTCTCTGCGGGTAAAATATCGGGAGGTGAAATACAGGAGATTATTGATTTAAGCAAGGGAATGCTGGCGCATCCTATTCACCTGTTGCCCCATGTCCGTGAGGCCGTGCAGGAATTGAACAATGATTTTACCCTGCTCATCATTACCAAAGGGGACCTATTTGATCAGGAGAACA
>JAUIIF010000451.1 GCA_030431945.1 Bacteroidia bacterium
TGCTCCTGGTTGATGTCTTCCGGTTTGGGGTAATGATAAAGGAAGCGAATGCTCTGGTTCTCTTCCGTAGCGGCATTGAATAAGGATTCGAACAGGACGGGGAAGTCATCCGTCTCTCCGGTGAATTTGTCGAGTTTCAGGATGTAGCCTCCGGTGAGGTCGTCCCCCGTCGTCGTTTCGGGCCCCAACTTTTTGATCGCCACCCGGTTTTTGTCCCGCTTTATCCGTTCGGTGAATAAGTACACCCCGCGATAATCAGCATTAATGACCAGTTCTACCATGCGTACCCGGGGGGCGTATTCCATGAGCTGCCCGGCCCAATGGTAGGCCAGTGCGGAGCGAAGGAGGCTTTTGTCGGAATACGGCCCGTGCAGCACCCAGTCTTCCTCGGCCGGCAAGCCCAGGAGGCTGACTTGCAGGTCTTCGTTGGCAGCGGTCCGCGTTTCCAGGCCGTAGCCGATTTTAGGAAAAATACTCTGGGAGGTGGAGCCCCGCCCTTCGATCCCGACAAACCCGTCGTAACCGCGGTAGGGGTCTGCTAACCGGTTGCGCTGTCCGGGGCCGTTGTCGATAATCCCCATCCGCGCGAAAATTTTCGGCTCATCAGGAATGGTGTCTCCGCCAGTATCGATTACGATAATTGGCAACGCCGAGGAAAAATTGTCCTGAGCGGATAAAAGCCCTCCTGCCAGGAGTAACAATAGGCTGATCCGTACGTGCATGTGTTAGCGACTTTGAACCACTAAGGTACGCGTACGGAGAGGGAGTTGGGTTGGTGGAAGCCCCGCTCTGAGACGGCGGGCAGTCGGGCGCAAGGAGGCGTCAGCACCTGCGGCGGCAACGTGCCGCAATGGGTTAGTTCAGTATTTCCGGGGCGATGTGCAGGAACTTGGGCACTTCTACCTGAAACAATTCGCCGTGGCCCAGCCGGTCCTTGCGCTTCATGATGTAGCTGCCCTGCATGGCCCCGATCGGGGTTTCAAACTGCACCCAACTGGTGTACTCATGGTACTGGCCGGGGGGGATGGTCGGTTGCTGACCGACCACACCTTCACCTTCCACGAGACGGCGGGCACCGGTGGCGTCAATGACTTCCCAGGCACGACTGAGCAACTGGACGGGGCGGGAGCTGTTGTTCTCAATCCGAATATGATAGGCATAAACGTACTGTCGTTTAGACGGCTCACTGTACTGTCGCTGGTAAGTACTTTCGGCACTTACCGTAACATCCTGAGTAGTTAGGCTGACCATAATTTCGGCGGGTTAGAGAATTTGATTACTGATTGAAAATAAGACAGCTACGCGGCAAAAGTGTTTGCAATAACTACGTAAAGTTAGTCTATAATTCCGCAGTAAGCGAGTAGTCTCTCCAATACTTCCCCGATTAGCGTTCGTACCCGAAACGTTTGAGCTGGTCTTCATCATCCCGCCAATCTTCCCGAATCTTGACGTGCAGCTCCAGGAAAACTTTCCGCTGCAGAAAATCTTCCATGCGCTTGCGGGCTTCGCTGCCGAGTTGTTTGATGGCCGAGCCCCCTTTGCCGATTATGATTGGTTTCTGGCTTTTGCGCGAAACGTAAATCAGGGCACTGATCCGGGCCAGTTCTTTTCCGTCTTTCGTAGTGGTATCCTGAAAGCTCTCTACGTCAACTTCTACGGAGTAGGGAATCTCCTGATGGTACTGCTCGAGAATTTGCTCCCGGATGATTTCCGAAACGAAGAACCTTTCCGTGCGGTCAGTAAGCTGGTCCTCCGGAAAATACTGAGGCCCTTCGGGGAGCTGGCCTTTGATGGCCGTGAGTAATTCCGGAACGCCCGCTCCGGTAAGGGCGGAAATTTCAAACACCTTTTCCGGTTTGATCCACTGCTTGAAGGCCTTATTAAGCTCCTTTAACCGCGTGCCGGAAACGAGGTCGGTTTTATTGAAGACGAGGTAAAGAGGCATCTTGTTGTGGCGGAGCTTACCCACCAGCATGTCGTCTTCGCTGTAATCTTCCTGCGGGTCGATCAGGTAGATCATCAGATCGGCATCTTCAAAGGTGGTGTTTACGTAGCGGTTCATCATCTCCTGCATCTTGTAGTTCGGCTCTTCGATGACGCCCGGTGTATCGGAAAATACAATCTGGAAGTCCTCACCCGTCAGGATCCCGAAAATGCGGTGCCGCGTAGTCTGGGGTTTGGCCGTGATGATGCTCATGCGTTCGCCGACCAGGGCGTTCATGAGGGTAGATTTGCCGGCGTTGGGCCGGCCGACGATGTTGACGAATCCGCTTTTGTGCATAAGGGCAAAGATAAGGCGCGCACGCAGGTGCAGGGAAGAATACGGGGTGCAGTGTTCAGAACGTTGCAGTGCAACTATCACTAAGCTCTACTCGTTATTAATATCCTATATTTGGGATAGATAATTATTTCGCATGACTGCTCAAATTAACGAGGCGGAAATTAAACTACGCCTTTTTCGCTGGATCGATCAAATGCCTCAAGAGAAGCTGGTATCCTTTTTTGAGTCTATTAAGGAAGATGTTACGACTACTGATGAGATAGTGCCTCCTATTTTTTCGGGAGACTTAGATCAGGGGTATGCTGCTATGGCAGCAGATGATGAAGGTGAAAAAGAAGCATATGAATGGATTGAAGGAGTAATCAATATTGATTCGCTTTGAAACGTAGAGGAGACATTTGGTGGGTAAACTTTGACCCATCAGTAGGAAGTGAAATTCAAAAGCGGAGACCTGCGGTAATTGTAAGTAATAACAACGCGAATAAACATCTACCACGATTTCAAGTAGTTCCTTTTACTAGCAACACAGAAAGAATTTATCCTGGTGAAGCACTAGTAAACTTTAGTGGAGGAAAAAGTAAAGCTAAGGCAGATCAACTCACAACGGTTAGTGAAGAAAGGATGGTAAGTAAGGCTGGTAAATTATCTGCCTCCGATTTAAAGCTGGTTGAAAAAGCAATACAAGTTCAGCTAGGTCTGCTAGAGAAAAAGAAAGAAAAGAAAAAATAGGGGAAGCCTTTGGTCTCCTGCTCTTCCATCCTTTCCTTGCACCTGCGGCCGCGCCCGGGAAGTGACTGCAAAGAACCTTTGATTTGGGTTTTTAACTAGTTTCTACCCAGCTATCTTTGCACCATGCTGCAACTACTTCGCCGGCTATTCTCTTCCGGAGAACCTGTCGCTGACCCAATTGACCCCACCATGAAGTTTCTGATCGTTGGCCTTGGTAACCCCGGCCCGAAGTACGAAAATACCCGCCATAATATTGGCTTCCGCGTTGTTGAAAAACTGAGCGAAGACTGGCAGAGCGAGAGCCACGGTGCCCTGGCCCGCATCAAACACCGGGGCAAGCAGATTTTGCTGCTGAAACCGGACACCTACATGAACCTGAGTGGCAAGGCGGTACGCTACTGGCTGCAAAAAGAAAAGATCCCCAAGGAGAACCTGCTGGTGATAGTGGATGACCTCCACCTCGATTTTGCGGCGCTGCGCCTGCGGGGTAAAGGGGCCGACGCCGGCCATAATGGCCTGAAATCCATTGATCAAATGACGGGAGGCAACAACTACGCCCGACTGCGTTGCGGTATCGGTCGTGATTTCCATCCCGGGCAGCAGGCCGATTACGTGCTGAGCGAATGGAAGAGTGCCGAACAGACCGGCCTCTCCGCCTTCGTGGACACTGCCGCCGAAATGGCCCTGAGCTTCTGCGCACACGGCCTGCAGAATACGATGAACAAGTACAACCAGGCCAGCAAAAAAAAGAAAAAACCGGAACCGAAGGGAGAAGACGCGCCCCCCAGGGAATAGCGGTGTCGCGCGGCGGGTACTGCCCGCCGACAAGTCCGGGCCCCGGAATGCCTGAACCCATACCCTAATTTTTCGGATTTCCCCAACCACTTTGCTGATTTGCTGTTAGGCCGAAGCATGAAGAACCAAGCTAAGCAGCAACAAGTCACCGTCGTCGGTGCCGGCTTTGCCGGCCTCGCGGCCGCCTGCTACCTGGCCCGTGAGGGCTACCCCGTCCGTATTCTGGAAAAAAACGAAGGCCTGGGAGGGCGTTGCCGTACCTTCCACCAGGATGGCTTTCAATTTGACATGGGCCCCAGCTGGTACTGGATGCCGGAAGTTTTCGAACAATTCTTCAACGACTTCGGCAGTTCGGCCAGCGAACACTACGAGCTGGTACGGCTGGACCCCAGCTACGAGATTGTTTTTGGTAAGGGGGACGAAATGCACGTGCCGGCCAGTACGGAAGAGCTCTTCGCCCTCTTCGAGCGGCTGGAGCCCGGGAGTTCGGCCAACCTG
>JAUIIF010000452.1 GCA_030431945.1 Bacteroidia bacterium
CGATCAAGTTTTTTTTTAATTTAAACTTTAGCAAAGTACGTTTAAGAGAGAGAGAGAGAGAAAAACCAAAAGAAACAAATCTGAGATAAGAAACAGAAAAACAGAATAATAATGACCTTAATATTTCAATTTATCCAGATAACTCCGACTTACCCGTACCACCGTCCCGTTTTCCATGACAACGTCGTAGCTTTTACCGTAGCGGTGAAGCTCCCGAACACGCTGCAAATTGATGATTGAGGAACGGTGCACCCGGATGAAGCTCTGCGGATCGAGTTTCTCTTCAATGGCCGAAATGCCGTAGTTACTCAGGTAGGTGGTTCCTTCAGCGTGCAGACGGGAATAATCACCGGCCGCTTCAACCCAGATGATGTCCTCCACCTTGAGCGTAACCATCCGCCTTCCCTTGTTGACCAGGATGCGGGCAGGATACTTTGCCCCGGCGGCCAGAAGGCTCTCCGCCAAGGGCGTGACACTGTTCCTGCTTTCATCGGCAGGCACGCGGGCGAGGGCACGACTGAAGCGCTCCTTGGTGTAGGGCTTGAGCAAATAGTCGACGGCATGGACCTCAAAGGCTTCCAGCGCGTATTCATCGTAGGCCGTCGAAAAGATGATCTGGGGAATTTCCGCAAGATGCGTTAACACCTCAAAACCCGTAAGCCCCGGCATCTGGACATCGAGAAAGATCAGGTCCGGTCGAAACTTATTACAGATTTTTACCGCGTCTACTCCGTTATTGGCTTCGCCGACGATGACGTAGCCGGGGAAATCCTCCAGGTATTCCCGTAGTAGTTTGCGGCCCGCAGATTCATCATCAATGAGGATTACCTTCTTCATAGCGCAAACTTTACTTCTAACCCCCGCGGCTGGTAATCGTGCAATTCCAGCTGCGTGTTATACATTTTTTGCAGCCGCAACCGGGTATTCGTCAGGCCAAGGCCACGCCCGAAAATTACCGACTTGTCCTTTATGCCCACCCCGGTGTCCGCCACGGAAAATCGAAGTTTACCAGCTTCCTCGAAAATGGAAATGGTGATTTTTCCCCCTTCAATCAGCGGCGAGAGACCGTGGCGGATACTGTTTTCGACGATTGGCTGCAGGATCATGGGGGGAACTTTCCAGGAGAGGAGCGCATCGTCCACCAGTAATTCAACGGCCAGCCTTTCTTCAAAACGGGATTTCTCTAACGCCAGATAATTTTTAACGAAGGCCAGCTCATCACCCAGCGGGACCAACTCAAGCTTGGAGGCACTGAGTTGGTACCTGAACAGATCAGCAAGTTGCGAAACGAGGTGGCGGGTCTGCTCCTGCTCCGGTGGTACCGAGGCACTGATCGTGTTGAAAACGTTGTGGAGGAAATGCGGATTGAGTTGTGCCTTGATGGCCGCAAGCTCACTCTTCAGGGCCGCCTGCCGCAACTCCCCCTCCAGTTTGAGCTTGCGCTCGTTCTCCCGGAAATTCGTGTAAGCGAAGTAACAGCCGAACTGAAAGAGCAGGAACATCCCGGGAATGTAAATGTCCCAGACGGCACCTTCTCCACGTAAACGGCTGTGCCCCAGGTAATCGATAATTGCGTAGCGGCATTGTCGCAAAGCATAGGCCACACCTGGTATCAGTAAAAAAACGGCCAGCATTTGCAACCACTGTTGCCGCCGCCGTAACCAGTGGATACCGCTGAGCCAGATGAAAACGGAGCCTACGAGCAGAAAAAGGTACTGCATCCCGGAGGCCCACCAGAACAGCTCCGGATCAAGCCACCCCCACTTGCCGTCCCGCGCCAGCCCGAGCCCGTTGTACCACAGCACCACGTGGTACAAAAGGGCGAAAAAGAAATAGAAAAGAAAAATGGCGGCTGCTTCAGCGCGGTTGGGGAGCAGAGGCTCTTGCCGGCTTGATGGCGATGTCATGGTGCGCAGATTTGGAGGGTGCTACAGGAGGTCGTGTGGGCCAAATATTGGGGGCGGCGGTGCGCCGGTGCTGACCGTGGACAAGGGAGCAATGTCGGCCCGCAAGCCAGCCTCAGGTAAATGTACTACCCAGTTTTGCCCGGTGGGCAAGGAATTTCGATGAGCCGCCCCCTGCTTCGATGAATGGCCCCTCCCCCGCCTGCCCTGCCCAGGCCACTTTGACACGGGCATAACCTTCGTTAGCGCCATTACCCAAATTCTCAGGCTGTATCTTAGCCTTCTCAAGACATCAGTTATCTTCCCTATGCTTTATTTCCACCGTTGCACCGGTAGGCTGTTCTTGTTGTTGCTACTGGCCTCCTTCGCGCAGGGGAGGGCCCAGTCGCCCGAAAGCCTGTTGGCAGGTGATGACTTCGCGGCGGCTGCGCGGGCCTTTCTGGCCCGCGGTACACGCGCAGACCAACTACAGGCCGGGCTCGCCTGGTACCAGGCCGATAGCCTGACCCGGGCGCGGACGGCCTATCAGGCGGCTACCCGGGATGCTGCGGGCAACCTGGTGGTAGATAGCCTTACCGGACTGGCCCTGCATAAGCTGGGGGTGATCTGTTACGATGAGTATGATGACCTGGGCGCCATCGCCTACTACCGCCAGGCAATTAGCGTACGGGATCAGATTTTCTCAGCAGCACACAATGACCGGGCGCACAGTCGGAACAACCTCGCCACCTGCCTGCGGTTTGTAGGACAGCTGGATTCCGCCGCCCTCACCATTCGGCAAACGATTTCGATCTACGAGCAACTGGCTGCCCCGGACACCGTCAACTGGCTCCGCAGCCTGAACGAATTGGCCGACATCGCACTCGAGCTCGAAGACCTCCAGCTGGCGAACAGCTCCATCACGTCTTCCCGCACTTTGCTCAAGGCCCACCACCGGGTGTTACCGGTGGATGCTTTCAACTCCTACTACCTCAGTGCCCGCATCGCCCTGAACTTTCATGACTACGCCAACGCCATCATTTACGCCAACCACGCCATTGAAATCGCCGAGGCGGCGGAGGAAACCGGTTGGCTGGCGGATGCCCTCACCGCCCTGGCGGGCGCTCAGAAACGTAAGGACGAACCGCGCGCTGCCCGGAAGTCTTTTCGCCGGGCTGCGGACATTCTGGAAGCCAGGGAAAAAACCGGGGCAGCCACCCCCGGCCTTCCGCTGGTGTACCTCAACCTGGCCATTATTTCCGCCAACGAAGACGGTGATTTTCAACGGGCACTGGCTTACTGTGACGCAACGGATCGCCGGCTGGCGGCTGACGAGGAAGCCATGCAACTTGAACTGGCCCTGCGCCGCGGAGCCATCCTGGCGGATGCCGGGCGCAGCCCGGAAGCACTGGCCGTGTTTAACGATGGCCTGCGCCGGTTAGCCGGCACCACGGAAAATTCGGACGGCTTGCCCCGGCCCTCCCCGGATTCGCTTACGACAAGCAACTACAACGAAGCGGGGCGCTTACTGGCGGAGCGGGCAAACCTGCTGGAAAACAGCCACCGGACGAAAGCAGCCCTGCAGGATTATGAAGCCTACTTTACCCTCCTGGAACTACTGCGCGGCCGGGTAAATTCCGATGCCAGCCGCCGCTACCTGAGCCAAAACCTCCGGCTTACGTTCGACCGGGCCATCAGACTTTACCTGGCGGACGAAGACCCGGCTACTACCCTGGCCTCCCGGTGGCGGGCCTTTGAACTAAGTGAGCGGGCCAAGGCCTACAGCCTGCTGACAGCACTGCAAAATGGCCGTAATGCCATGCCGAAGCGCGAGGCAGAATTACGGACGCGGATCGCCCGGCTCGAACGCAGCAGCAGTCCGCAAAGCCAGGTACTGCTAGAAGCGGCCCGCCTGCAACTGGACCGGTTGCTCGCAGCAAGTAAAAAAGACGTTGCCGCAGCCGATTTTTCGCTGGACCGCCAAGACCTGATCGCCTGGCTGAAGCGGGAAAACACCCATTTGCTGGCGTATCACCTCAGCCGGGAAAATGGCTTTCGATTTCACCTGTTGCCGGACGGAGGGCTGGAGGTCGCCGCCGTCAATGATCCAACGGCCGTTGCCGGCAGCGTCGATGCCTGGCGAACTTCCCTGACGGGCAGTGCCTTCCGGCGAAAAAGCTTACGTGCACCGGAGGAGCAACGTTCCCTCGACAGTAGCTTCCTCTCCATCGGACGATCCCTCGCCCGGGTGCTGCTCCCCAACGGTGAACTGCCGGAACGACTGTGCATTATCCCGGACGGAGCCCTCAATTTCCTGCCTTTTGCCGCCCTTCCCCTGGCCGACGCTCCGCTGCCTTTGGATTACACCAGGGTCAATTACTTCCAGGACGGACGGGAACTGACCTACGCCTATTC
>JAUIIF010000453.1 GCA_030431945.1 Bacteroidia bacterium
AGCTGACCATCATCGGTTTGCCAGCGGTAGGTGAACGCCGGGCCGCTGCTGGAGCCAGTGCTCGTCAGCGTTACCTGTTCCCTGCTGCAGTCGAGTGCCGGCGGCGTAGCGATAAGGACGCTTGGCGGTACGGTGTCTTGCGCAACGAACAGGGTTTGGCCGGCGGAGCAACCGGTCAACGTATCCAGCACCATGAGGCTGTAGCGGCCGGGTTGCACGGCCGCGACGGAAGGCTGGGTACGGGGTCCGGAAATCTGCCCGTCGGTGGTACTCCAGTTGTAGGTCAGGTTGGGCAATGGCTGGGCGTCGGGATTGACGACTATCAGGGTGTCGCGGCAGGTCAGCAGGTCTGGTGCCGGCAGGTTGCCTACATCCGGCGCGTCGTTGTTTTCCTGCACCAGGACACTGTCGGTAGTGATACAGCCGTTGCGCGTATTCGTTACCTGAAAGTGATAGGTTCCTCCACGGACGACGGTTGGGGCGGTGGTCGTGAGCGGACCGCTAAACTGCCCGTCTGCGGTAGACCAGGAAAAGGAAAATCCGGGCCCGGGGTCAGTTGCTGCAAGTTGATCGCTCTGAAGGTAGCAGGTCAGGGTCAGTCCGTTCCCGGCTTCGGCGGGAGGCGCGACGGTGTCCCGGGCAACGGTAACGGTACGGGTGGTCCGGCAGCCATTAGCAGGGTTGAAAAGGGAGAGGGCATAGGTGCCGGGGGCGTCCACCGTCGGGAGCAACCCATCGGTGCCGGCGGCGAAGTTGCCGTCCGTAGTAGTCCATTCCAGTACCAGGCCGGAGGGGTCATCAGAGCCGCCGGCGTTGAGCATAATGCTGGGGGCCATACAGGTAAGGGTATCCGGCGGGGCGATGCTTACCAGCGGGGCATCGGTATTTTCGGCAATCATTACCCGGGCGGTGTCGCGACAGCCATTGAGGGTGTCGAGGACCACCAGCTGGTACGTCCCCCCTCTGCTGATGACTGGCCGGAGGGAAGTGGAATCGCTGAGGATATTGCCATCGGTGGTGGTCCAGGAATAGGTGAACAGGTTCCCCTGGCTGGAGGCGCGCCCGTCGAGCGTATCCGTAGGCATCGTGCAGGCCAGGGTAAAGCCGGTGCCGGCATCGGCAACGGGTGGGTTGGTGTTTTCGCCGAGGGTAAAGGTCGAATCCCGGAAACAGCCGGTCAGGCTGTTGGTGATGCGGAGCGTGTAATCGCCAGTGGCATTGGCAACGACCACCAGGGTGTCCGTGCGGCCGGAGAGCACCCCGCCGTTACTGGTGCTCCAGGCGTAGGTGTAGTTGCTGCCGCTGGTGCTGGTCGCAGCGTTCAGGACGACCTGGGCGCGGGCGCAGGTGAAGAGTTGCGGACTTTGGAGCGCAATGGAAGGCTGGGCTACGGTGCTCCGCACCGTCACGGAATCGAGGTGGGTACAGCCCGTGACGGCGTCCGTGACGGTGAGCAGGTAGGTTCCCGTTGCATTTATCAGCGGTTGCAGGGAGTCTGCTGCGGCCACGATGTTGCCGTCGGCGGTCGTCCACTGGTAACTGATATCGGGCCCCGTGGCGGATCCGGTGGCGTCGAGCCTGATTTCGGTTTGTGCGCAGGTCAGGTCGGCCGGCGCGGCCAGGGTGAGGGTTGGTTCCGGCTTGTTTTCCTGAACGGTGACGGAGCGGGAGGTGCTGCAACCGTTGTCACTGTCCGTAATGGTCAGGGTGTAGGTGCCGGCCTGGTCGATGGTGGGCGTCAATCCGTTCGCGCCGGTGATGATGTTGCCGTCCGGGGTAACCCAGGTGGGCGTGAAATTGGGGCCGGCGTCGGAGCCGGAGGCCTCCAGCTGCAGGTCCGGGTTGGCGCAGGTCAGGACCGCCGGCGGGTCAATGACGACTACGGGGTCCCGCCGGTGGTCAACGACCGTGATGGTCACCGATTGGGTACAGCCGCTGGGGGTGTTGGTGACGACCAGTTCGTAGGTGCCGGCCTGGTCAATGATGGCTTCTTCCTCCGTGGCGCCGGCAACGATGTTACCGTCCGTAGTGTACCAGTCGTAGATGAAGTCGTCTCCCGAGGAGGAGCCGGTGACGCCCAGGATGCCCTGGCCCGTGGTGCAATTCAGGGGGCTGATCAGGACGGCGTTAGCCGTCGGGAAGCCGCCGGCTACGGGGTCGACGACGACCGTGGCCACGTCGGTACAGAAAGCAGTACCGTCGTCGTAGCGGGCGGTGAGGCGGTAGGTCCCCGCTTCGTCGACTGTGGGGAACAGGGTCGTACTGCCGGAGACGATGTTGCCGTTGGTGGTTGACCACTGGTAAAAGGTGTTGGGGCCGCCGGTGGAGTTGCTGCCATCGAGCGTGGCGCTAACGCCGCCGAAGCCGTCGCACATCAGCCTGGCGGTGGGGACGGCGTCGGCGTCGAGGAAAACTTCGTCGAGGAAGACCTCATCCGTCTGCGTGCATACTTCCCCGAAAAAAATATCGTCGATGGCGAAGTCATTACCACTTGGCTGGGTATTCTGGTTGGTGATACAGATCTGGGCCGTGGTAGCGCCACCGGAGTTCCAGGTTTCGGTAAACTCGAGCCAGTTGCAGGTAGCGGAAGAGGCACGGAAGTCATTGCCGAGTAAGGCACCGTTGACGGAGAACTGGAGCCGGGCGGGGTTGGAGGGGTGAACGGATTGCAGCCAGGCGTTGAAGGCATAAGTGGTGCCCGGGTTTACGGCAACGGTTTGGCACCAGACGTTTTCGTTGGGGATGGCAGAACCGTTGACGACCATCATGTTGCCCCCGCCCGTATGGTCGGGGCAGTTGGAGAAGTTGGTATGCGTCAGGCTGCTGTTGGTCGCGATGGTGTACTGGCCTTCGTTCGACAGAGTGCCGAAGGCACCGCCGGTACCGGGGTCGTAGTCAGTCGTAAAGCCGGTATCCCCGGCTTCAAAGTCTCCGTTGATGATGGCATTGGTGGTGGGGTCAAAGACTTCGGCGGTGAGGGTGTACTGGGTCGGTCCGCTTACGGTGGCGATGGGGTTGAGGATGCTGGGATCGCTGAGGCCCGTGGTGGGGCTCCAGGAGAAGCCGGAGAGACCGGGACCGGAAATGGTTCCGTTGAGCTGAACGCTGCCGCCCCCGGGGCAGTAGAAAACATCAGGGCCGGCGTCAACGGTTAAACCACACTGCGCAGCGGCGAAAGTGGTGTACAGGAGGCAAAGGAAGAAGAGTGGTAGAGTGGGGCGCATTCAGGAGCGTAAGGGAAGCCAACAATTGGGAAGACGTACCGGACTGGTGAATGATCAGGGAACCCAACCGGTAAATTTTTCGCCGGAATGAGGTTTGAAGGTAAGTAAATGTGCCGGCTAGCCCGCTGAGAAGCGAAAAAATGGTCGTGCAACCACTGGCAGCAAGGACCTGGAGGCGAGGCCGGGCGCCGGCTTTGCTTTGGACCAAACCTGCCCTGCACCTGCGTGCGCGCCACCTGCAGAGTCGCCCTACGGGTAAGTTGCCAGCCGTGGACGTGCGTCCGGGCTGCTCCCGTTGACGGTTCGGTAGGATTGCTGACCGGGCGAAGGTTTGTGCCCCGGTTGCTGCCGCGGCGCGCCCGTTCATTTTCCGTCTGGCGGCTGAAGAGGACGCTTAGCCACCATAAATCTTACGTAAAGGAAACAGTGACTTGTCTTACAGCTGGTGGCTACCGGTTATCTTTGCGTCCCCAATAAGCTAACCCCGCTTTATGCGCGTCACTGACTACTTTGAACAGGCCAATGGCCGGACCCTCATCAGTTTTGAAGTGCTTCCTCCTCTGAAGGGAGGCAGCATGCAGGCTATTTTTGATACCCTGGATCCGCTGATGGAATTTAAGCCGCCGTTTATTGACGTGACGTACCACCGGGAAGAATACGTGTACAAACGCCGGCCGAGTGGTTACTACGAGAAGGCTTCGATCCGGAAGCGGCCGGGTACCGTCGGCATCTGTGCCGCCATCATGCACCGGTACGGTGTAGATGCTGTACCGCACTTGTTGTGCGGCGGATTTACCAAGCAGGATACGGAGAACGCCCTGATTGATCTGGGTTTTCTGGACGTGCAGAACGTCCTGGCCCTGCGCGGCGATGCGCGCAAGTTCGAAGGGAAATTCATTCCGGAGCAGGAAGGTCATCACTACGCGAGTGACCTGGTCAAGCAAATCCGGGACATGAACAACGGGGTGTACCTGGATGACCTGACCGTCTCGGACGAAGCCTCAAAAACCAATTTTTGCATCGGGGTCGCGGGCTATCCGGAGAAACACTTCGAGGCGCCGAACCGGGAAATTG
>JAUIIF010000454.1 GCA_030431945.1 Bacteroidia bacterium
CTGGCCATCCACCCGGATGGTGCCGGCCTTGATACCGTTCTGCACCCGGTTGCGGCTGACTTTGGGCAGTTTCTCCGTCAGGAATTTGTCAATCCGTACCGGTTGCTGGCCAGGATCCACCAGAATTTCCTGGGTCTCGATGTGGTCTACGGGGTATTTTTGGGACATAACTGCAAAGGTAATCCGTTGTCCCGGTAGTTTAGGGCAATGGTGATTGTTTATCCAGGGTAATCGCCAGCTCGCTCGGCCGGCGACCTAGCTCGTGAGCGGGAGGAATTTGGGCGGCGGAGCGCAGGTACCCGGTGAGTTTTTCGGAGCAATGTTTTACGGTTGGCCAAAAACAACGACCTTGCTCCTGCTTTTCCGGAAGCGCTTGCGGGAAACCCCATAAGAACCGCAAGACTAACCTACCCACTGATCACATGACCATTGACGCCCTCGCCATCCGCGACCCCCAGGTTCCCACTTTCAATCCGCCCCATCAGGTTCCCCTGGTAGCGGCTTCCAGTTTTATTTTTGACTCCATCGAGGAAGGCATGGCCATCTTCGGGGGGGAACAAGCCGGCCATATTTACGGCCGCTTCGGGAACCCGACTGTCGATGCCGCAGCCAATAAAATTGCCGCACTCGAAGGCTTTGACCTCGACACGCCCACGGCCGGCCTGTTCTGTAGCAGTGGTATGGCAGCGATCGCTGCCGTTTTCCTGGGTATTTGCGAGCCGGGAGAGGTTGTCCTCACCCAGGCCGACCTCTACGGCGGGACGACCGGCCTGCTGCAACAACTCGGCAAACGGGGCATTGGCATGGAGACGGCCGACTTGCGTAACCTGCCCGCCGTGGCCGCCAAACTGGCGGCCAACGACAAGATCAGCCTCCTTTACGTCGAAACGCCTTCCAACCCTACCCTCCGGGTAACTGACCTGGCGCAACTCGCCGAGCTGGCCCATCAACACGGCGCCCTGTTGGTGGCGGATAATACTTTTGCCACGCCCTTCGTCCAGCGGCCACTTTCTTTTGGTGCTGACATTGTCGTCCACTCCACCACCAAGTTCATCAACGGTCACGGTACCGGGATTGCCGGAGCCATCGTCTGCCGGAACCCCGAACTACTGAACGAAAAAATCGTGCCGGTCTACCGTCTTTACGGTGGCAACGGTAACCCCTGGGATGCCTGGCTCGTACTGAACGGGCTGAAAACCCTGCCGTTACGGATGGAAAGGCACAGCCAGAACGCCCAGGCCGTAGCGGAATGGCTGGCCGCCCACCCCCGCGTCAACCGGGTAAACTATCCCGGCCTGCCCGACCACCCCGACCGCCAGACCGTAGCAACCCAAATGTCCCTCACCGGCGGGATGCTCAGCTTTGAACTCGCCGGCGGCACCAGCGCCGGCATGAGCTTTATGAACCGGATCAAATTCTGCACCCTGACCCCTACCCTGGGGGACGTCGACACGCTAGTCCTGCACCCCGCCACCATGAGCCACCGGGGCGTAGACCCGGCCGTGCGCGCAGCGCACGGCATCAGCGACGGACTCGTCCGCCTATCCGTAGGGATTGAACCCGTCGCAGACATCCTGGCGGACCTGGAGCAGGCGATTGCCGGGGAGGCATAAGTGCCTTCACAACTGTACCCGGGTGGGTGATGCGGTGGTACCGGATTTTTCCGGCAGTACACCAACGAGCTGGAGGGGGTAATCCGTCTGGCTACTCAGACCAATTTGTGTACGTCCAGATGAAATACCTATACCTCTACTTTATCGCCTTGTTGCTCGGCCTTTCCCTGGGGCTCAGTGCCCAGCGCTACCGGCTGCGGGCTGAATTGGGTACCGCCGGCATTTTTACCGCCTCCCAGCTGGCAGGCCCGACCGCAGCCCTGGGCCTTGAAGCCCTGGTGCCACTCGCTCCGCGAACATTTCTGGTGCCGGCAGCCGGGGGGCAGTTCACCTCACTCAGGCACAACTCCAACAATGATTTTCCAATATTATTCGTCGGCCAGTTGCCGGTAGACTTCAACACCCGGGAGAACCTGCAGGTCCGGCGGATTGAAGCGACGGCTGGCCTGGGTTTGGAACAGCACCTCGATCGCTGGCGCGTACAGGTCTACGGCCAGGCCAATTACCGGCTGCACGACCGGATTACCTACACCCACGAAGATATTTTCTCGGGTGCGAACCGGCCGGACAATGTTTTTGAGGCAACCGTCCGGCCTGGAGAGCGCTTTCAGGAAAATATGCAAACCGGCACCATCCGGTACAACAACCGCATCAACCTGGCTACCGGCCTATCCTTGCGCTACGATTTCACCGGGCAGTTTGAGTTAGGCTTTTCCCTGTGGCGAACGTTGGGAAATTATCAGCTGGAACGGCGAATCATCAGTTTTTGTGAGAACTGTCCGATTAATGAGGAAGCCGAGCCGGAAAACAGGCTGCCGGCGGGGGCAACCGTTTTGCAAATCAGTTCCCGCTACAGTTTTTAACTCACGGGTCCACGGCGCTGGTGGGGAGAGTCTTCCCCCAGTTGCCGCCGGAAGGAGACGATCACCTTTGAGTTTTCCGTACTAGCCCCGGGCACGTTCGAGCAGCACCATCATCATGGTTCCCAATACCAGGCGGGTTTCTTCCCCTTCCTCAAAGCCGGCCTTCTTTTCCAGCTCGAATGAACGGCTGATGAGGTCCGGCTTTTTGTGGAAGACGGCCACCAGCGTACCGTCGGGGCGGGTGATGTTGTAGCGGGGGTTGAGGAAGTAACCGGTAAACAGGCCCAGGATCGGGATTTCCCCGAGCAGCCCATCCAGGACCTTTACCCAACCATTGTCTTCTTTGATGACCAGGTCCGGCTTCCCCTGCTCGTCGAAGAGTTCGTATTCGGCTTTCCAGAGTGACCTGGCCCCTTTGCGCAGCAGCCTTCCACATTCCTTGCCGTTTGCATCAAGAAAGCTGTAGCTGGCGTTGTAGTCCAGCCAGCGGTCGGCTTTAATCCGGTACTGAAGCTCCGTTTGAGCTTCGCTGCGGAACACCGAAATGTCTTCCTTCAGCTTAAAAGCCTTTTGCTTTACGTAAGCTACCGGCCGGCCCTGCAGGTCGACTACGGAGAACTGGGGGTTGAGGACCGCCAGCTTAAATTTGATCGTTAAGGGGTAGTGCAGGTTTAGCATAGGAACAGAGGGGGAAAGGTTCTACGCGACAAGGTAAGGCCAATCAGAGAGAACGCCCTACGTGCCGGAGGGCGTAGACCGATTTGTACGTCGACGGATTGAGGAAGAAGTTGTCGAGTTCCTGCCTGGTTTCCGCGTCTACCAGGGAAAGCAGCGGTTGCTCTACCTTGAAGAGCTGGTCGATAGAACTGCGGATCTTACGGTCCCACGTTTCGTAGTATTTATCGAAATCATCCGGGCCGATGCGTTTGCGGCATCCATTTTCGCCACAAACCAGCGTCATTTCCTGATCGAGGTTAAAAATGCCGTATTCGTCCGTTATTTGTTCTCCGGGCTGAATGTCCCGAATGGCCATTTCAAAGCCGTAGCCCGTACTGATGGTGTTGCAGTTGCAGCAATGATTTACGTATTTGGCGAAGTCCCAGGAAACGATCCGGTTACCAAACTGGTCAATGTAGGAATACTTATCCACCATCTCCCGCATGGCGGGGCTTTGCAACAGGTAGTCGGTAGGACTGATGACGGTTTCCAGACTGTCTTTGACGTAAACAATGGTTCCTTCCGGCAGCAGGGAAGTGGCGAAAACGCCGTAACCGACGGCCTCACTTACCAGGCGCAATTCGGTATTTGGGTGAATCATACAGAAATTAAGGTACAGCACGGAAAATCCCGTGCCTGGTATTGCCTTCAAAAATACGTTTCCGGTTAATAATCCGCTACTTTTTTCTTCCCGGCAACCCCAAAAAAGTCAGGTGCCTTATCTTCCCCTTCATGCGCCATTCCATCTTGTTCCTTCTCTGCTGCTTTACCTTGCTTTGCACCTGCGACCGCGCCCCGGAAGTCGTGGTGCCCCCCACCGCCGCTACTTCCCGCCCCAACATTCTGTGGCTGACCTGTGAAGACATCAGCCCCCTGCTGCCCATGTTCGGAGACAGCACGGTGGCTACGCCCAACCTGAGTCGCCTGGCGGCCCGGGGGGTACGCTTCCCGAATACTTTTTCCGTAGCGGGCGTCTGTGCCCCCAGTAGAAACTGCATTGCCACCGGTATGTACCCGATCAGCATCGGTGGGCACCACATGCGTACCCAACAGTATGGCGGCACGGGGCTGCAGGACCTGGGGCTACCGGGTTCTTAC
>JAUIIF010000455.1 GCA_030431945.1 Bacteroidia bacterium
GCTATCGGCACGCCTCTACTTTTTATGAAACGATTATTGGCGCGGATGAAGAGTTAACGGACATTAAGGGAAGTACCCCAGGGAACATTAATGGAGATAGCCCGTCGAACCCGTACGTAGGGACCCGGGGCTCTGAACAACAGACGTACAGAACAGATAACCTGGGGACCATTGGAAATGGTATTTCTTTTAGTCACGGTTTTCTCGAATCACCGGTATTTCCAGAATTGGAGGACGGTGAATATTATGAAGTAGAATTTGAGGTAGCCAACAACAGTAACCCTGTATTGCTGGACCTGAACGTGGTCGTTCGACCAAATGCGAATCAACCCCCTACCTATTTTCCTGAACTTAGTTATAAACAATCCCGCTACAGTGTTCACTCTACTTTTCAAGAACCAGTAAAATATTACTCTTACCCTTCAGGGGCAGCGATGAAATTCCGTTCGGCTTTCCGGATGCCTCCGGTTTACAATGCCGGAGGGATTTCTATTCAGATCGGACCGGCAAACGCTGACCTGAATTATAATCTGGACGTTGAGGATGCAATGCCAGGAGGGATAAGCCCTCAGGGGACACCTCAGGTAATGCTAAGTTATTTTAATCATAGGCCTCAATCAAATTTAATTGATAACCCTAATGTAGGTTTAAGTACCGAAGAACAGCCAGGGCCTGGTGCCATTTATCCGACGGATGCACTCCCTAATTCTTTTGGTGTTGGAGTTCCCTGGCACAGTATGGTTAACTTTTATAACGATGAACTGGTAAAAGGAGGGCTTTCTCCTAACCCGCTTTTTGTTGCTCCGGAAAATAATAACCAATTTGGTTTACCATTCTTTTTGAACCCCTTTTGGTGGAAAAAGCAGCTCCCTACTTACACGCCAACCTGGGCTAATAATCCTACTCTGGCGGGAAATGATGTAGAGCTAAAATCACTCAGAGTCTACCGGCGCAGTAAGCGTTCCCGAGCCCTGACGAGTGTGAAAAAATACGTGATGGGCGGAAGCCCTCCTTCCGGATCGGCAATAAATACTCAAGGCGCTGGTGCTGTTTTGGTTGCGCACACTGATTTCGAATATGAACTGGTGGGCGATGCTTATAACCGTCTGTATACACTGGGAAGTAGCCCGGTAATTTATTCAGAGCAAGCGCCTTTTCAACAACAGACCCTGTTGCTGAAAAAGATTGTTCCACGCCCCATTGCTGCGGGTGGCGAAGAAACTATTCCAGCTACCTCTTTTGCTTACGAGAAGTTGTCAGCTGATTTTTATACCGGAGATGTAATCGGCTCATTTTCCGGAAGGCGTGCTTTAATCCCCAACCTTTCGAATTATTATGCCATTTCGGAAATGACTAACCCGTTGGGACAAAGGAGTCGTATTGTCTACGATAAGCCGGTCGTCCAGGTATTGCCACTTATCTCCATTCCGGTTAGCTGGGGAGATCCTTTTAACGGTACTGTTCCTGCCAATTACAAGCAACCACCACGGGAGCAATTTGCCATCAGAATTAACGCTTTAGTCAAGCGTGTCACCTATGAAGGTAAAGAAGGTCCACAGTCTTACGAATATGCGTTTTCGGGCACTGGCTTCAGACGGAGTAATACCCGGGTGCACGAGAACATTGTGCTCAACACGCTGACTAATCCTTTAGCAGGTAATCATGGGTTTGCCAATGCTACTTCTTATGGCCCTTATGCCGGAGATGGTGCGAGACCCTCAATTACTCCCAGAACGGTGTTTACCCACAGTATTGATCGGGTACTTTGGGGTAAGTTGACCCATCAGGTGACTTTTGATTTGAATGGGAACAAGGTGTCGGAAATGGCCAACGATTACTCCTATCAATTAGCTTTTGAGCCGGGTTTTTTACGCTTGAAAGGGGAGTACTACGATACGGATTACGAAGAATATCCAGGCTTTGATAAGGTAGCGCCTCCAGTTGATGCTATTCATGATCCTGCTGCCTTTCTCTCTTATTTTAACGGGAATTGGGAAAATGATGATTTTGACCTGCCGGGCCAGGATTGTTTCGGCGGTGGCGGCTGTAACTTTTCCGGTATCCAAGTAAGTGATATGGAATTCTATGGCCCCTATGCGCCAACGCCCGACTTTTCCAGGTACACTGATCTTGCAACTAATCCAACCTTTCAGGTTAGTAGCTATCAGGAACTTAATACCTTATTTACGGAAGGGAGCTTCTTCATTAAGTTGAACGGCAGCTCTTCCACGTCTTATCTGGAGTGCGACGAAGGTGGAGTACAGGGTGTTGCTGAAGACGTGGCTTATACATACTACGATGCGACCTATGATGGTCAGTTCGATGCCGGGGTATTCGGTAAATTAGGCTACCCCGTAGTAGGCTATGGTGAAAGACTCTTCCGGGAGCCCAGCTTCCTGGTTGCTAGTAAAACAACGAGTAGTCAGAACAGTCAGGTCTCCATGACTGAAGAGTACTTCTATGCCTGGGACTTGAAAAATATCCCCGAGTACGTTGGTCGCTACGGGCGTATCAAAAATGAACTTAACCTGCTCTATAAGGTGACGGAGCAGTTCCCAATCAGAAATTTAACCTACGAAACACGAACGCACTACGGCGATGGTTCGGTGCAGTCCGTTTTTAATGAGTTTTCGGGGGATGTACCTTATGAGTATTACGGCTATGAACAAATAGTGGACGATACTCCGTTATTGTGTCCTGATCCGAACGCAGAAGGTGGAGGGAATACTCAGGATCCTCCCGGAAACCCCTGCTCAGACTATCCAACATTAGCGTGCCCGGATGAAAATGGTTGCGTTTACGAGCGGAATGCTTCAAGCCTTCCCGCAGACTACTGTTATACCCAGCAGCCTTTTGTCGCCTGCCCTTGTCTGGATGAAGGCCCGGATCAGGATGGTTCTACTCAAACGCCAAATGGAAAAGTAGTCAGTAAAAGCGATGCTTCTGGCTCTAATAAATTCGGCAGCTTTGTGTACAGAGGAGAAGAAGGTTGGGGCCCAGGTTATGAAGCCCCTACCCCCGAAGCCCGCTTTACTCCGGTACTGGCTGGCGTTCACGTGCAAGTGAAACAAGCGGGTAGTGGGGGAGGACCACGGGTCAGGTTTACGGCCGACCTCTCTGCGCCTGACTTCCAAGTCGATGTCGTGCAGACGTTTGATCTATTGGTTCGCAACCCTAATGAACAGCCGGTACTGGTGGAAGACAGTAAGGGACTTCAGACCAGGTATGACTATGCCCCACATATCGTAGTACTTTACCAGGTGTGTGTCAGGAATCAATACCTCACCAATCAAAGCGCCGTTTATTCTCCTTACCTCGGCCTGCCTACAGCAGTGACCATTGGAGTAAATACTGATGATCCGCTGACCACTACCTATGACTATAATCCCGAAAGGAATATTAAGGAAATGGTAGATCCGAATGGAGTTAGGACCAGCTACACTTACGACGGCTTCTTACGGATGAAAGCAGGGTTTCGTAATGGTGAAAAACTCAGAGAGGCAGCGTATAGTAATGCAACTGATGCAAGTTCCTTTACGGCTGCCAGTACCCAGAACTTTCTTAAGATAAAGTCATTTGTTACCGGAAGTGCATTTAATGAAGTATTCACTTATCTAGATCCCCTGAATCGTAGTTCCGGCGAAAAAGTAACTTATGCTGCGGGTGAAGGAGAGCCTGGTGGCCATACCACGAACGCTCCTTACTACGATCTCTACGGTCGGGTGACGGATACCCGGCCAACGGGGGCAGGAGAAGGCTTTTTGCAAAGCTCAGGCAGTGAAAGTGATGTGAATTTTGCCCATGCTACGGCACCCCGTAGTCAAGTACTTAAAACAGCCCGTCAGGGGCTAAGCTTAAGTGGCGATTTTAAGGAGACAACCACCTGCCTGGTAAGTGTAGACGAATTGGAAACGGAAGTACTGGCCGCGGAGAATCCTGCAGCTGTTGACTTTTTGCCGACTTTGGGCAGCCTGATCAAAACCACCACCATCGATGAAGACGGTAAAAAATACGTTACCTATACGGAGGGAAGTGGTTTACTGATTGCGACCATTTCCTACGACGATCCTGATGACGGCCCCTATGCGGCTACTGTGAACCAGTACGATGGCCGTGGAAGCCTCCTGGCTTCCGTAAACCCACGTGGTCATGTCACCAGTTATGAATATAACTATTTCGGCCTGGTGTACGAAACCTCCTCCCCCGATGCCGGTACCTCCCGCGCCGCTTACGATGTGGAAGGCAAGGCTTTATCTTCCCAAAATGGAAACGGGAAGTTTAC
>JAUIIF010000456.1 GCA_030431945.1 Bacteroidia bacterium
GGTACTTTCTCCGTTACTTTGCCTGCCCAAAACTGAGCAGAAGGCCGTCTTTTGCGCTCCTCGCAGGGCAACCGCGAGCTTGCTCTCCGGTACCGCGTCGGCCGGGGGCCGGTGTATCCATACGGCAGCCGGAAGAAGAGCAGGGAGAAAAGGGTACTAATGGCAGCGAGAAAATGCGGTACGGGCGCGCGCCTGCAGCAGACCTTGCCCCGTAAACAAAGAAGCCGCGACGGGAATCGTCGCGGCTTCTCCAATTAGCCGGGGCTTAAACTTATTAAGCTCTACTTGGCGTCGTGGTAACGCTTGCTTACTTCCTCCCAGTTAACCACGGAGAAGAAAGCCTGTACGTAGTCCGGGCGGCGGTTTTGGTAATTGAGGTAGTAGGCGTGTTCCCACACGTCCAGTCCGAGAATAGGTGTTCCCTGTACGTCGGCAACGTCCATCAGCGGGTTGTCCTGATTCGGCGTGGAAGTAACGGCCAGGTGGCCATTTTCCGCAACGATCAGCCAGGCCCAACCGGACCCGAAACGGGTCCCGGCAGCGGTCGCGAACTGATCTTTAAAGTTATCAAAGCTGCCAAAATCTTCCGTGATCGCGTTGGCGAGATCTCCGGTTGGCTTACCACCACCGTCGGGGCTCATGACCGTCCAGAAGAGGCTGTGGTTGTAGAAGCCACCACCATTATTGCGCACGGCGGTACTGTGCTTGCTGACGTCTTCGAGAATTTCTTCAATCTTCTTTCCCTCCAGGTCCGTACCATCAATGGCGCCGTTTAACTTGGTCGTGTAACCATTGTGGTGCTTGGTATGGTGGATCTCCATCGTACGGGCATCAATGTGCGGTTCGAGGGCATCGTATTCGTAAGGGAGCTTGGGTAATTCAAACATAAATTTACTGCGTTTTGGTGATGGTTGCCGGCCATTAACGCTGGCCGCTGGCCATATAACAGGCAGAGCGGTGGAGGGTTGGCACCAGTCCCTTTTTTTTGGAATAGCCCCTGTTTTTCTACCTCTTCGGGGAGGTGACAAACAGCTAAATGATGCTTTTCCTGTTTTTAAATTTTCTGAAAACCGGTGCCCAGGTAAAGGTAGTTACGGGAAAAATGGGACTATAATTGCTTCATTTTACCCGCCTGGAACACCATTTTTCCATTTAACTTAACGGCCGTTTGCGGCCCTGCCCCAAGACTGGAGTGGAAATAAATCCCTCACTGAAAATCTGTTCCCTCATGTTACTAAGGTTTATTTTCGCTGGTTTACTTGCCCTCTGCGTAACCCCGGCAACCGTAGCTCAGGATACCGCCAGGCATCGTGTCATCATCCTGACGGATATTGAGGCCGACCCGGACGATACGCAGTCCCTGGTCCGCTTGTTACTCTACGCCAATCAAATTGACATAAAAGCCATTGTCGCCACCACTTCCTGCTGGAAACGGACGGACGTAGAGCCCGCCTCCGTCATCAAGGTCATCGAGGCGTACGGAAAAGTGTGGGCCAACCTGAACCAGCACGAACCCGGCTTCCCGACCGCTGCGGAACTACTGGCCACGGTAACGGAAGGCCGCCCCAGGTACGGCATGCTGGGGGTGGGGGAAGGAGAGGATTCACCTGGCGCTGACCGCATCATTGAAGAGTTGGAAGCCCCGGACGACCGACCGCTCTGGATCTCCACCTGGGGAGGGGTAAACACCCTGGCGCAGGCACTTTACAAGATTCGCAAGACAAAGTCGGCCAAGGAAGCCAAGCAGCTGACGAGCAAACTCCGGGTCTACACCATCTCCGACCAGGACGATAGCGGCATCTGGATCAGGAACAATTTCCCGGACCTGTTTTACATCGTCAGTCCGGGAGATGACTACGGCAACGCCACCTGGAGTGCGATCAATACTTACGTGCAGGGAATCAATAACACCACCATCAGCAACGGCTGGATAGCGAAAAACCTGCAACAGGACCACGGTGCCCTGGGCGCTGTGTACCCTGACGTAGCCTGGGGAGTAGAGGGGGATACGCCGGCCTTTCTGTCCTTAATCCCCAACGGGCTAAACGCTCCGGAGCACCCGGAGTGGGGCGGTTGGGGCGGCCGGTATGAATGGTACCTGCCTGATTTCTCCAAGCGAAAACAGGGTGTTTCTTCCGGGGTTCCGATTGTCGCTGAAACTCGTAAAATATGGACCAATGCAATCGATAGTTTTCAGCCTTACGTAGACAGTGAATACGGGCGGACGGTAAAAAAAGATACTACCACCTTCACTTCCGCCAAGGCCTCGTTATGGCGGTGGCGGGATGATTTCCAGCGAGACTTTGCGGCACGGATGGATTGGTGCTTACAGCCATACGAAGCGGCCAACCACCCGCCAGTCCCGGTACTGGGTCATCCGGCGGCATTTACCGTGAGTAGCGGACAAACTTTTGAGCTTGACGCCAGCGGCAGTACCGATCCTGACGGAGATAACCTTTCTTTTCTCTGGTTTCTCTACCCGGAAGCGGGTTCTTACCAGCTTCCCGTAGCCATCGGTGCCGAAAATGTCCACGGAGTGAACGTTACGGCCCCCACCGTAAGCCAGCCGGAAACCCTGCACTTCATCCTTAAGGTAACGGACAAGGGAACACCTTCTCTTACCCGCTACCAGCGGGTCATCGTAACGGTGGTACCGGAATAAGCCGCGGCCCCAGCCTTCCTACCCTCATGGCACCTGCGCGCCGCCGCCCTAAGGCCATCCGCGACGACAAACCTCCTGCCGTCTTGCCCCCCTTAGCCATTCCAGGATCCCGGCCGATGAGGTAAAAAATGACTAGGTTTCCCGTAGTGGCACCTATTATCTTAGCGCCCATGTCAGACTCGCCCCAGAAATACATTTGCCTCCACGGTCATTTTTATCAACCGCCCCGCGAAAATGCCTGGTTGGAAACAATTGAAGTCCAGGACAGTGCCGCTCCTTACCACGACTGGAACGAACGCATCAACGAAGAATGCTATGCCCCCAATGCGACCGCAAGAGTCCTGAACGAGCGTGATCACATCAGCGCGATCAGTAATAACTATTCGCGGATCAGCTGGAATATGGGCCCCACCCTGCTGAGCTGGATGGAAGCTAAGGACCCGGCCACCTACGCCCGCCTGCAGCGAGCAGACCGGGAAAGCCGCCAACGCTTCAGCGGCCACGGTAATGCCCTGGCGCAGAGTTATAACCACATCATTATGCCGCTGGCGAATGAGGCGGACCGGCAAACACAGATCCGCTGGGGAATAGCTGACTTCGCAGCCCGGTTTGACCGGATGCCGGAAGGCATGTGGCTGGCGGAAACTGCGGTCGACACGGCCACGCTGGAAGCCCTCGTGGACAACGGCATTAAATTCACCATTCTGGCACCGCGTCAGTGCCAGTCCGTCAGGCACGAAGAAAGCGACCAGTGGCACGAAGTAAACGGCGGGGTGGATACCCGCCGCGCCTACCGCTGCCCCCTGCCCAGCGGCCGGACCATCGATCTGTTCTTTTACGACGGTGACGTCTCCAAAGGTGTTGCGTTTGAGGGGCTGCTCAACGACGGGCACTTGCTGGCCAACCGCCTGATGAATACCCTGGACGACCGGCCGGAAGCGCCCCAAATCGCCCAGATTGCCACCGACGGAGAGAGCTACGGCCACCACCATAAAAAGGGAGAAATGGCCATGGCTTTCGCCCTTAACCACATTGACGACAACCCGGACTTCAGGCTGACCAACTACGGAGAGTTTCTCGAATTATCCCCCCCCACGTGGGAAGCCCGGATCCACGAAAACAGCTCCTGGTCTTGCGTACACGGCGTCGAACGCTGGCGCAGTGATTGTGGTTGCCATACCGGTGGTGAAGCCGGCTGGCACCAGCGCTGGCGCGGGCCGCTCCGTGCAGCGCTGGACGAGGTGCGTGAGCGCCTCATTACGATTTTCGAACAGGAGGGCAACCCGCTCTTTACGGACCCCTGGAAGGCCCGCGATGCTTACATTGAACTGGTGCTGGATCGCTCGCCGGAACGGGCGGATGCCTTCGTAAAGCAACAGGCAAGAGGCGGCAAGGTCTCCAACGAGCAGAAAATTAAAATGCTGCGCTTGCTGGAAATGCAACGGCACTGTATGCTGATGTACACCAGTTGTGCCTGGTTCTTCAACGAGGTAACCGGCATCGAAACGCTGCAGGTACTGCAGTACGCCAACCGGGCCCTGCACCTTTGTGAGGTGATTACGGGCCTGGATTACCACGACGATTTCCTCAAGCTCCTGGAAG
>JAUIIF010000457.1 GCA_030431945.1 Bacteroidia bacterium
CAAGGCTGATATTCTGCCGGAAGCAGAGCCGGACCTGCGGGTGGTGCAGGAATTAATGGAGCAATATCCGGACATGGTTATTGAGCTTGGTTCCCACACCGACAGCCGCGGTGATGCGGACTATAACCAAAAACTCAGCCAACGCCGGGCAGCTTCTGCCCGCAAGTGGCTGATCGTGAATGGTGGAATTGACGGCCCCCGGATCAAAACCAAAGGTTATGGTAAAACGGTACCCCAGACCGTGAGTGCCCGCCTGGCGGAGCGTGTCGATTTCCTCTCTGAAGGAGATGTGCTGACGGACAACTTCATCAACAGCCTGCCCGATGAGGAAACCCAGGAACGGGCCCACTTCCTGAACCGCCGGACAGAATTTAAAATTCTGGAAGGGCCAACCAGCATTATTATTCGCCGGGACATCATTGAACGGAAGGAAACCGGTACGGACCGGGGGGCAGAACCTCGCGCTGCTGTTCCGGTCCCTGCACCTGCGGCCGCGCCTGAAAAAGCGATGCGGGATGCGGGTTACGGGATGCGGGATGCGGGTTACGCGGCATTGGGCGTCGGGGATACAATTACCCCATTTTCCAGCTTGTACGGACAAGATGATATCGACGGCTTGCCCGTACTTCAGTTTGAGCAGCGGAGCTACGACCTGGGTGAAATTAAAAAAGGCCAGCAGCGTAGTTTTGATTACACCTTTACGAATACGGGTAAGGTGCCGGCTAAAATTATGCTGATTCAGGCCTGCGACTGTACCACTTACGAACATCCTAACAGCAAGGTCTACCAGCCAGGAGAAAGTGGGGTCATCCACATTACGTTTGACAGTACGGAAAAAGAGGAGGATGAAACGATTACCATCGACATTTTTCTGGAGCAGACGGATAAGCGGGATATGCCCATTCTGGAGATGGTTGAATATCGCTTTACCTTGCTTAAGTAATTGCGTTAAACGGGGATGTACCCGAACCATTCCGGCTTAGGTACTGACCAGCTCGTTGCTGCCAACCGGCGTTCAGGCTGGCCAGACTTCTATTGCCGGAATACCGGCACCAGGCGGTAGACGAAGCAGCCCGAAAGGCTGCTCGCCAGCCGAAACGTGGAGAGCTAACGGGGAAACCGCCAGGAGAAGGGCTCAATTGACGTTCAGTACCCCTGAACGTAATCTGCCCGCAGCACCCCATAGAATTACAGACCTCTTTCCCTTCCACGCCCGGGCCGTCGGGCTACCCCTTCTGGCGGTAGTTGGGGGGAAGAAAACGCCGAATTTGTATTTTTAGGCACAAGGATTATCTTTAGGGTGTAAGAAACCCTTTTCATCATCACCATCTTAGAACTTACCCACTATGATTGAATATTTTAAGCTTGCCCTTAGTAAGTATGCGCAGTTTACCGGCCGGTCGCGCCGCAGCGAATACTGGTACTTCTTCCTGGTTAACATGATTCTCTCCTACGGTCTGCAAGGCCTTGCCATGGCTACGGAGATGAGCATTTTCGGGATCCTGGCTGCGGTTGTTGGTCTCGCATTACTGATTCCTGGCATTGCCGTTGCCGTTCGCCGGTTGCACGATATTGGCCGTAGTGGCTGGTGGCTGCTGATCGCCCTGGTGCCACTTGTTGGTATTTTTGTCCTGCTCTACTGGTTAGCTACTGACAGCCAGCCGGGAGCAAACGAATATGGCCCTAACCCAAAAACGGGAGAGGCTGCGGACATCACGAGCCATTTGGTAGACTAATATACTGCCATGCCCTATGCCTGCAGCAACAGCAGGGGACTGATAGAAACACCGGTAGCGCAAGGTCCACCTCACCAGCCTTCTGAACGTCATAACGAAAAGTACTACGTACCGTACATGATCTCCTGGAGGGTCTTTCCTGATCTGGAAGCCTGGTGGCCTGTATGCCGGGTCTTTACCCCGCGCTGACTTAGGTATAGAATGATCTGATCACGCGCCCTGGCAATGCCTGGCGCGTGATTTTTTTTCTTTCCCTATTACAATAAACAAATGGATACTACGCCGGAACAAGTTGCTAAAGCTCTCAATTCCTCTTACGATTTCAAGTTTGGAGATTATCTCACCCGTGGCTTTCAGCTCATTGGCCAGGAACCGGGGCTCTTCATTGGTTATACGGTTGTTTACTTGCTGATCTTAATGGTTTGTCAGATCATCCCGTTAGCCGGTATGGTGGGTTCTTTGGTGGCCAGCCCCTGTCTTACGGCAGGCTTTTACCTGGCAGCACGCAGGGTGGAACAAGGAAAACGATTAGAATTTGGCGACTTCTTCAAAGGGTTTGATTACCTGGGGCAGTTGGTGCTGATCGCAGTGCTGCAGATCGTACTATTGGTATTGGCCTTTATTCCTTTTGGGGTAGCGCTGTTTTTCAGCTTCAGCGCCGTTGCTACCACTCCTGCTGAAGGTGGTGTGGAGACGTTGCCAATTTTGCTGGGGTGTCTTTTTATATTGCCCGTTATCTACTTGGGTGTCAGCTGGTCATTGGCGCCATTCCTGGTGGTGTTTCACCGTATGAATGCCTGGCCGGCCATGGAAGCCAGCCGGAAAATAGTGAGCACTAAATGGTTTTCCTTTTTCCTGTTTTACCTGGTGGTTGGCTGCCTAATGATGGCAGGAGCAATTGCCCTCGGCATTGGCCTGGTCTATACCATTCCTGCCGGAATGTGTATGTACTACGCTGCGTTCAAAGATATTGTCGGCGTGTCGGAGGACAATACTGCACCTACTTTTCTGGATCATTTGGTCGACTAAAAACTGTCTGACCAGGTCGGCAAGTAAACATCAAGCCCGCCATACAACGGAAGTATGGCGGGCTTGATGTTTAGAAAGTCGGCATGGTGGATTAACTGACGGGTTCCTTTACCAAAAAGGGATAATCGATGTAACCAACGGGGCCGGGGGTATAGAAAGTGTCCTGATTCGGCAACAACAACTGAGCATCTTCACGGAAGCGTTCCGGCAGATCGGGGTTAGAGATGAACGGGCGGCCGAAGGCAACCAGTTCTCCTTTGTCAGCTCGTAAGTCATTAGTTGCCCGCAGTGCGTCATAGTTCCCTGAGAGGATCAGGGTGTTCTTGAAGGTCGCACGAAGTTTGCGCTTGATGCTGTCCGGTACTGCGGGCGCGCCGAGGCCTTCGTGATCAACAGTATGCAGGTAGGTAAGACCGATTTCGTTGGCCATTTCGGCAAGGCGAACGTAGGTAGGCTCTACTTCAGCGTAGGTTCCCATTTCGTTTAAGACACCGTAGGGGCTGATGCGCATGCCAACGCGGTGAGCGCCAATTGCGGCAACAATGGCTTCGGCTACGTTGCGCACCAGGCGCAGCCGGTTTTCGATGGAGCCCCCAAACTGGTCATCCCGTTTGTTGGTCACCGGGCTGATGAATTGCTCCAACAGGTAACCGTTGGCGGCGTGAATTTCGACACCGTCAAAGCCCCCCGTTTCTACTGCCAGTTTTGCGGTGTTGGCATACTCTGCGACGACTGCGGTAATGTCATCAATCGTCATTTCTTCCGCCAGCGGGATGGGAAGCTCCCCTTTGCCGTCAACGTACATTTTCAATTGATCAAAAGGTACCGCACTTGGTGCGAGTACCCGGCCTCCGGCCGGCAGGTTGTCCGGGTGGCTTACCCGGCCGGTGTGCATAATCTGTAAAAAGATGCGACCGCCTTTTTCGTGGACTGCAGTAGTTACCTGCTTCCAGGCAGCAGCCTGTTCGTGGGTGAAGCAGCCGGGAATACGCGGGTAACCTAATCCGTTTGGGGAAGGGGAAGTCCCTTCAGTTATTATCAGGCCGGCTCCGGCACGCTGGCCGTAATAGGTAGCCATCAGGCTATTGGGTAAATTGTCGGTAGCCCGGCTACGCGTAAGCGGAGCCATCACGATGCGATTTTTTAACGGGATATCTCCTAATGAATAGCTGGAAAATAATGTTTGGTCTTTCATATTGAGGTTTTCTATAGTAACGTAAGGGCAAAACCCGGTGTTCCCTCGCTACTCACCTCAGCGAAAGTGAATAATGATTTACCCGATTAGTACCAAGGGAGGAAACCCTCCTCGCTATGGAAGACACATCGCTCCGGGTGCTTATACCTAAGCCGGAGTGGTTTAACTTCGTTGCTCCTGCGGGGTGGGACAATTAGCGCGTAGCTAGCGTGGTTGCTGATGAGGCAAAAAACGTAGGCGAAGCCTTAGCTTCGACGAGGCTTTTTAACGAAATCAGCAGCCTTGATAGCAAGTGATAA
>JAUIIF010000458.1 GCA_030431945.1 Bacteroidia bacterium
TATGACGACCTCAATGGCCATTCAACAACTAAAGGTAAGTATCCAGGGCTATGCCGGTGCCTTTCATGAGGCGGCTGCCCAGCTGCACTTTACCGACCGGGAAGTGGTAACGGTACCCGCACATACGTTTGCGGATGTGGTCGCACAGGTGGAGTCCGGGCAGAGTGACGTTGGCCTGATGGCCATCGAAAACACCCTGGCCGGTAGCCTGATGGCCAATTATGATCTGTTGCAAACGGCTGACCTGCGGATCACCGCTGAAGTTTACCTGCGGATCAAACAGAACCTGATGGCACTGCCGGGGACAGACATCAGCCAGCTCCGCGAGGTGTATTCCCATCCGGTAGCCTTGATGCAGTGTCAGGAGTTTTTTAAGACCTGGCCGCAAATTGAGCTGATCGAGGATGTTGACACCGCCCTGAGTGCCCGGGAAGTCATGGAAAAACAAGACCCTACCCGTGCAGCCATCGCCAGCGTGGCGGCCGCGGAGCTTTACGGACTCGAAATACTGGCACCGGGAATTGAAACCAATAAACTCAACCATACGCGCTTCCTGGTACTGGAGCGCGGTCGGGACCACCAGGGGGATACGGGGAATAAAGTAAGCCTGAGTTTTGCCACCAGCCATGAGTCCGGCAGCCTTTATAAAGTCTTGATGGTACTGGCCGCTTACCAGGTGAATCTGACGAAGATTCAGAGTGCCCCCATCATCGGCCGCCCCTGGCAGTACCGTTTCCACGTTGATTTTATGCTCGAAGGGCACGTTTCCCTGGAGCAGGCCCTGGATGCCGTCCGGCCCATTTGCAGTGAGCTGCGCGTCCTGGGGGTGTATAACGAAGGCGAAAAACCCTGAGCGAACTATGACTACAGTAGCACAAATGGAAAAGATCATTCCCACTGCCGATCGCTTAGGGGACGTCAAGGAATACTACTTCAGCACCAAGTTGCGGGAAGTGGCGAAGCTGCGGGCCGCCGGTAAGGACATCATCAACCTGGGCATCGGAAGTCCGGATCTGCCTCCGGCCCCGGAGGTGATTGAAGCTTTGCAGGCCGCGGCGGCCCGCCCCGACGCCCACGGCTACCAGCCCTACGCCGGCCGTCCGGAATTGCGGGAAGCCTTTGCCGGCTGGTATCACCGTTTCTTCGGCGTCTCCCTGAACCCGGAAACGGAGCTGCTGCCCCTGATCGGATCAAAGGAAGGCATTATGCACATCAGCATGGCTTTTCTGAACCCGGGAGACGAGGTATTGGTGCCCAACCCCGGTTATCCTACTTACCGTTCGGCTACGGAGCTGGCCGGCGGGGTGATCCGGGATTACCGGCTGCAGGAGGCGAATGACTGGCTGCCGGACCTGGACGCCCTGGAAGCTCAGGACCTGAGTAAGGTGAAAATAATGTGGGTAAATTATCCGCACATGCCTACCGGAACGGCGGTTCCGGATGGCTTCTACGAGGCCCTGGTCGGGTTTGCCCGCCGGAATAAAATATTGCTCTGCAACGATAATCCCTACGCGTTTATCCTGACGGATACCAGGCAGAGCCTCCTTTCCGTACCCGGAGCCCGGGAGGTGGCCATCGAGTTATCTTCCCTGAGTAAAGCCCAGAATATGGCGGGCTGGCGGGTGGGCGCGATCGCAGGTGCCGGGGAATACCTGCAGAGCATTCTCCGCTTTAAGAGCAATATGGATAGCGGTATGTTCCTGCCCGTTCAGCTGGCGGCGGTTAAGGCCCTCTCGCTGGGGCAGGAGTGGTACGACGGGCTGAACGCCCATTATCGCCGTCGGCGGGAACTGGCCTTCCGCATCATGGATGCGCTCGGCTGCCAGTACCGGAAAGCCCAGGTTGGTCTTTTCGTCTGGGCACGTTGCCCGGAGGGAAAAGACGGCTTTGCGGTGAGTGATGCGGCGTTGTACCAGCACGACGTATTCCTGACGCCCGGCGGTATTTTCGGCGATGAGGGTACCCACTACGTAAGAATCAGCCTTTGCTCCACGGAGGAGCGACTGGCGGAGGCCCTGGACCGTCTTTCCACCCTGCCTTAAAAAAAACCATCCTTGCACCGGCGTGCGCGCCACCAGAATTTCTTCTCTTTTTCACCCATCAATTTTTTTCTTTTGACCCTTACGATAGTAGGCATTGGTTTAATCGGCGGTTCCCTCGGCATTACCCTGAAGGAAAACGGTTTCGCTACCCGGGTAATTGGCGTGGATGCCAAACCGGAGAACCTGCATAAGGCTACCCGGCGCCGGCTGATTGACGCAGAAATGTCTCTGGCGGAAGGCGTGGCGGTCGCCGACGTGATCATTCTGGCTACCCCCGTTGACGCCATGCGTAAGCTCCTACCGGAAATTCTGGACAGGGTAGGGGACCACCAAACGGTTGTTGACGTGGGCTCCACCAAGGAGCTCCTGCTCACGGAACTTGAAGGCCACCCCAACCGGGGCCGGTTCGTCGCTTGTCACCCCATGGCGGGTACCGAGTTCAGCGGCCCGGAAGCTGCCCTGCCCAACCTGTTTGCCGGTAAAATGTGTGTTATTGTCGACGGGGACGAAAGCGCCCCCGATGCCTTGGATACGGCCCGCCGCCTTTTTAAAAGCGCGGGGATGACACTGAGCCGGCTGGATCGTCAGGCCCACGACCTGCACTGTGCCTACGTCTCCCACATCAGTCATATTGCCAGCTTCGCACTGGCCCTGACGGTCCTGGAAAAAGAAAAGGACGAACAGCGGATTTTTGACCTGGCCAGTTCCGGCTTCGGCTCTACCGTACGCCTGGCGAAAAGCTCCGCAGATATGTGGATTCCCATTTTTCGCCAGAACCGGGACAACGTCCTGGACGTCCTGGATGAACACATCGAACAACTTTCCAGATTCAGAACGCAACTTATTAAACGCGACTTCGACGGCTTTTACGAACGCATCGAGCGCGCAAACGAAATTTCAAAAATCCTGCAGTAGTTATGCTCGGCGTAACCACTGCTAACCTCCATAACTGAAAAATCTAGTAACCATGGAAATGAATATTAAAAAAGTCCTACAACCTACGCCCGGCCGCGGCCTCGTGATTGCAGGACCCTGTAGTGCAGAGACCGAAGGCCAGGTAATGCAGTGTGCCAAAGACCTGGCCAAACTCGGCCAGGTCGACCTCTTTCGTTCCGGTATCTGGAAGCCCCGCACCCGGCCGGGCAGCTTTGAAGGCGTTGGCAAGGAAGGCCTCTCCTGGCTGAAGCGGGTAAAGGAGGAAACGGGGCTGCGGACAACGACGGAGGTGGCGAAAGCCAGCCACGTGTACGACTGCCTGAAGGCGGGTATCGATGTGCTCTGGATTGGTGCGCGGACGACGGTAAACCCGTTCAGCGTCCAGGAAGTGGCAGATGCCCTGAACGGTACGGATATTCCGGTCCTCATTAAAAACCCGATTAACCCGGACCTGGGCTTGTGGCAAGGAGCCGTGGAACGGATTTACAAGGCTGGAATTACCCGGATCGGCCTGATTCACCGGGGCTTCAGTTACCACGGAAAAACCAGCTACCGGAACGTGCCACGCTGGCAGCTGGCCATTGAAATGAAGCGGAAATTCCCGGACCTGCAGATGTTTGTGGACAACAGCCATATCTGCGGTCGCCGGGATACCCTGCAGGAAGTGGCGCAGGAAGCCCTGAACCTGAACTACGACGGCCTCATGACCGAGGTACACCCCCGGCCGGATGAAGCCTGGAGCGATGCAGCCCAGCAGATTACCCCGGCTGTTTTCGGGCAACTGCTGGAAAACCTGCGGTTGCGGAAGCCCTCCGCCAGTGAGATGGAGATGGCCGAATTGATCGAGCTCCGCCGGCAAATTGACGAAGTGGACAGTGACCTCATCGGTATGCTCGGCAAGCGCATGCAACTGGCAGATGCCATCGGTGAGTTTAAGGCGGCACGGAACATTGCCGTACTGCAGAGTGACCGTTGGGACGCCATCATGTCCGAGGCCGCTAAAGCCGGCAGCCAGCATGGCCTGAGTGAGGATTTCATGAAGGCTTACCTGCGTGCCGTGCATCAGGAGTCAATCGATCATCAGGATGCCATCGTGAACAAGGTATAATATGCCCAAATCACTTTGACTTAGGTATAAGAAGCCTCCGGCCGCCGAAGTGCGGCCGGGGGCTTCCTGATGTTTTATGGCCGATCAGCCATTGTCCGCAAACCCCGGGTACAGCATCATGCCCCCGTCTACGTACAAGGTAGCCCCCGTAATATAGTCGGCGGCATCAG
>JAUIIF010000459.1 GCA_030431945.1 Bacteroidia bacterium
CCAGGCTGCCTGGGTTTACGCGGATGCCCGGGCCTCCCTGACTGCAGGCAACTTTGAACTGGCAGCCACGCAACTTGACCGGGCAACGTACGAATTATCAGCCGCCAGCCCGGCCGCGATGGAAGAGTTATACATTGGCACCATCTACGATTTCCTGATCACCTGGCTGGAAGTAAAGCGGGCCGTAGGCGAACCGGACCTTTGTTCCCTGGAGTGGCAGGAATTCAGCCACTACGCCAAAGACGTTCGCATTAACTGGAAGCAGGTACGCAATGCCCGGCCGCACCAGCGAATGTACGGGCCTGAAGCACCGATCGACCAGGCCGCCTTCATGACTGCGCACAACAAGGTAGAGGAACTGGTTACTGGTTTTCAGGAAATTCTGCAAAATGGAGACCAGTGCCAGGCAGCGGAGGAAGCGGCAAAAGTAGATGAGGCCATCTGGGAACTGGTGCTGCTGTTCAGCACCAGGGGCAGCAAAGGCGCAATTTAGCTAGGTCAAAGCTGTTTCCGGAGGGGGAGCAACGACATGGTCGATGGTATCCACCGGGCAAATTTGCTCACAGAGCAGACAGGCAATATCACAGGGTCGGTCGACCGCAATCGTATCAAAAGGGCTGATAAACCCTGCCTCTTGCGGGCAAATGGCCACGCAGGCTCCGCAGTTGATGCAAGCATTCCATCCAATGCTGAAGATAACGGGTGGCTTGCTCATATTTTTTTGTATTCGGAGTTCGGGTCAAAATAATCAGACATCGTCTTGAACAGGTAGGCATCTCTGGTGGGAATATCTTCCTGATGGAATACTGCTGTCTTGGCGTGGTACAGCTTCCACATTTTATCCCCCAGTGCCGCCAGCCAGGCACTTTGATATCCCGCCAGGGCCCCGGCGGAGCAGTCTTCCCGCTCAGCGCCCTGCAAGTGTTTAACGAGAAAATCAGCGGCGATTTTCCCGCCACTCAGGGCGGTGTGAATACCTCCGCCGGTGATGGGATTTACGTGCCGGGCGGCATCGCCGACCAGAATAAGATTGTCGGCATACTGCGTCCTTAGTGGAGCGGCCAGTGGTACTCCACCTCCCTGCACTTCGAGAATGCGGGCAGCGGCGAACCGGTCCTTGAAAAAGGATTGTCGCATAAATTTATCCAGGTGCCACTGAGCACTGTGCTCCGTCATGGTGGAAATGACCCCCAACCCGATTTCGGCATAACCGTTTCCTTTCGGAAACACCCAGGCGTAGCCACCCGGGGCCCATTCGTGCCCCGTAATTATCTCCAGCAAGCCGTCGGTTTCCACCCGGTCAACAATGAATTGCAGGCAACCGGCCAGTTCCGTTATTTTTATGTGTGTTTGCAGGCCCGCCCATTTACCTACCTGGGACATGAGGCCATCTGCCCCCACCACTACCCGACAGCGCACTTCCAGTAACTGGTTGTATCGCCGCAATTGCACGGTACAGCTACCATCAGCGGCCGGCGTATAGCCAAGGCCTTCGGTCTTCAACCAGGTTTCCACCCCCGCACGTTCGGCCAGCATCATGCAGTACCGATCAAAGCGACGGCGATCAACAACGTAGCCGAGCGGCTTGCGGTCCGGGCCAGGACCGTAGACCTCGCCCTTCAGCCGGCGATAGTCAATTTTCTTCGCCTTGCCCGCCTGATCGTAGATGGCAAACCCATAAATTGGTTCAAGAATGTATTCTTCAGCAAGTGGCAGCCCAACTTCTTCCAGGGCGTGGCGGCTGACGGCCCCTGAACACTGAATGGGCGCACCCAACTCTTGCTTTTTATCGACCAGGAGGACCGACAGACCGGCCCGGGCCGCAAACCGGCTAACGGTGGCTCCGGCCGGCCCTGAACCGATGACAACAATGTCGTACTTATGGGTAATCATGCAATAAGCTAACGGTTTGGGGAGGCTAGTGTTCGCCCGGGGTTTAAGCCCGGGGCCAACTCTTTTTCCCGCCGCCGCTTACCTTACACTGCACCTGCGGCCGCGCCTCGCAACTATTAGCGTCTTCAACAATTGTTATTATCTCAGTAGAACAAAAATAAAAGCATGCCCCATTTCGCAGAAGTTGTCCAAGAAGTAACGAACACCCCCACGCACGAAACCATCATCCTGGGTGGCGGGTGTTTCTGGTGTACGGAAGCCGTATTTGTCGAGCTAAAAGGTGTCAGGCGGGTAGTAAGTGGCTACTCCGGCGGACCGGAAGCCACCGCTAATTATGACGCCGTCTGCTCCAAAAAAAGCGGACACGTGGAGGTTATTCTGGTCGACTTTGACCCGTCAGTAATCACTACGCGTCAGATTTTGGAAGTATTTTTTGCCACGCACGATCCGACCACCCCCGATCGGCAGGGTAATGATAAAGGACCACAGTACCGCAGCGCCGTTTTCTACACAACAGCAGCTCAGAAAGATATTGCTGCGGATATTATGGAAAAGATCGTCCCGGAGCTGTACGGAGCACCGGCCGTTACGGAACTGATTCCCCACGAAACTTTTTACGCCGCAGAGGACTATCACCAGGACTACTACAATAAAGTAGGCAACCGCAACAGCTATTGCTCCTTCGTGATTTCACCAAAAGTTGGTAAGTTCCGCAAGCAATTTGCCGAATTGAGAAAATAGTAACTTGTAACTTTCTTCTTCACCCGGCGGACGACCGCGCAGCAGCCCGGAACGGAACCAGCTCCTACCGCGCGTTGCGGCCGGCGGATGAGCGCGCGCCCTACCCCACAATTCACATGACCGTCAACCTCACCTCAGATACTGCTACCCAGCCGACTGCAGACATGCTAAAAGCAATGTTCAACGCCAGGGTCGGCGATGATGTTTTTCGTCAGGACCCTACGGTAAACCGCCTGGAAGCCGTGGCCGCCGAACGTTTCGGGATGGAGGCGGCCCTGTACTGCCCCTCCGGCACCATGACAAACCAGCTCGCCATCAAGTGCCATACCCAGGCCCTTGACGAAGTCATAGCGGAGGAAAAAAGTCATATTTACCAGTATGAAGGCGGCGTCTACAGCCTCCTTTCCAGCGTCAGTATGAACCTGTTGCGGGGGGAGCGGGGTAAGTTGCGGCCGGGGCAGGTTGCTGCGGCAGTAAAGCCACGGTACGATTGGCTCCCCATCAGCCGTTTGCTGGTGCTTGAAAACACTTGTAACAAAGGTGGAGGCTCAATTTATACCCTTCCGGAAGCCACGACCCTGGTGGAAGAAGGCCGGGCCCACCAACTGGCCAGTCACCTCGATGGCGCCCGCCTGTTCAACGCCCTGGTGGAAACGGGCGAGTCGACGGCAGCGTGGGGCCGGCTCTTTGACACCATCAGCATCTGCCTCAGCAAGGGGCTGGGGGCTCCCGTCGGGAGCTTACTCCTGGGCCCGCAAGAGCTGATTGACCGGGCGCGGCGATACCGGAAAGTACTGGGGGGGGGCATGCGGCAGGCCGGTTACCTGGCTGCTGCCGGGCTTTATGCGCTGGAGCACCACGTAGAGCGCCTCACTGAGGACAACGCCCGGGCGCGCCGCCTCGGCGATGCCCTGGCCCTGCTCCCCTACGTCAGTAAAGTGGAAAAGGTGGAAACGAACATTTGCATTTTCCACCTGGCGGGGGAAAGGATGGCCAGTGATTTCCTGGAATACTTACGTAAGCAGGGCATCCAGGCCGTGGCCTTCGGTCCGCAAACGGTACGTTTTACGACCCATCTGGGGGTAACGGATGAAATGGTGGATTACGTTATCCGGGAAATTTCTGCGCTGGACATTTAGTCCGCAGGAATCAGTCTCTGCGAAAAGACTTGCTTTCCGCAAAAATGGCGGTAAACAGGGCCTGGTGTTGCTCCGTGAAATCCTGATGCCGGCGTTCCATCATCCGCGCTGCAGTAGCCATCGCTTTTTCCAACTTGTAGGTCATGTAGCCACCTGAACCACCCCACTGAAAGCTGGGAATGAAGGTCCGGGGAAAGCCTTCCCCAAAGATGTTGCTGGAAAAGCCTACGACCGTTCCGGTATTGAACATGGTGTTGATACCGACCTTTGAATGGTCTCCGAGCACCAGGCCGTGGAACTGCAGGCCCGTCTTGGCAAAGCGCCCTTCCGGATAAGACCAGACGCGCACCTCCGCGTTCACGAGCCGGCCGGCGGGCATCCCGGGGCGCCGCGCCGCCATCAGCTCCTGCGAGTACCCGCCCACCAGGACGCGCGCGTAGCCGAGCGCCACGTTCGTCGAGTTCGAGTCCGTCCCGTCGG
>JAUIIF010000460.1 GCA_030431945.1 Bacteroidia bacterium
ATGGTCGCCAGGGTAATTACGTTAACTTTACTGTCGGCAAACCGATAGGATATAATTCGCTTGTTCATCAGTTGGAAGTTTCTTCCTTAAGTTATTTGTTGCCGGGGGAATTGGTCGCTTTTTTCGACGGACGGGATAGGAAATTGGCCAGGGAAGGACCGCTCGGGCGGATTTACGGACCATTCTCAAATAAACCTTCCCGAGGAACTACACATTTAGCTCCCCAAAGCGTTATAGCCAGGTGAAAATAGCAACTATGACTCCGACGATTACCGCCGAGCAAATTGAAAAAATTGAACTTAAGTACCTGACCATTCAGGAGTACAAACAGCTGAAGGTCCTGATGGAGGAAGCTTACGCCGTGCTGCCCGAGTCTGCCTGGGAAAGAGATGAAATAAAACGACTGATCGACATCTTTCCCGACGGTCAAATCGCCATCCACATCAACGGGCAACTGGCTGGTTGTGCCTTGAGTATAATTGTGGATTACACCAAATTCACGGACACCCACACCTACGAAGAAATTACGGGAGGTTACACCTTCAGTACCCACAACGAGGCGGGAAATATGCTCTACGGTATCGATGTTTTCGTGGCCCCGCACTTCCGGGGGCTACGTCTGGGACGGCGGATGTATGACTACCGGAAGGAGTTGTGCGAAGAGCGTAACCTGGAAGGTATCCTTTTCGGTGGCCGCCTGCCGCAGTACCATCGGTATGCTCATGAACTTACGCCGCGCCAGTACATCGAAAGGTAAAGGGACGGGAAATTCACGATCCGGTCCTGAATTTTCAGTTTGCCAATGACTTTGTCGTCAAACGGGTAATCAGAAACTACCTCGAGGGGGATACGGCCAGCCAGGAATATGCCGCCCTGCTCCAGTGGAATAACGTGTTGTACACGGCACCCACGAAGAAACCCTCCACGACCAAGAGTGTCGTACGGCTGGGACTGATCCAGTGGCAAATGCGCCCCTACCGGACGCTGGATGTCCTGGTGGAGCAGATGGAATACTTCGTGCAGTCCGTCAGCAATTACCGTTCAGATTTTGCGCTTTTCCCGGAGTTTTTCAACGCCCCCCTGATGGCGGCTTACAATGAGCTCTCCGAACCGAATGCCATTCGTAAGCTGGCCGAATTCACGGAGCCACTGATGAAGAAGTTCAGCGAATTTTCCATCCAGTACAACATCAACATCATCACCGGTTCTATGCCGTCGGTGGAAGATGGCGTGCTTTACAACGTAGGCTTTCTCTGTAAGCGCGACGGCACGATCGAGAAATTCTATAAGCTGCACGTAACGCCCGATGAGTCTAAAGTCTGGGGCATGACCGGAGGGAGTTCCCTGCAGGCCTTCGATACGGACTGTGGAAAAATCGGGATTTTGGTGTGTTACGACGTTGAGTTTCCGGAGTTGGGCCGTCTGCTTGCGGAGCAAGGCGTGTCCATCCTGTTCGTTCCCTTCCTGACCGATACCCAAAACGGTTACAGCCGGGTAAGGCACTGTGCGCAGGCCCGGGCCATCGAAAACGAATGCTACGTTGCGATCGCCGGCTCCGTGGGCAACTTGCCCAAAGTCCATAATATGGACATCCAGTACGCACAGTCCATGGTCTTTACCCCCTGTGATTTTGCCTTCCCCAGTAACGGGGTAAAGGCCGAAGCTACCCCGAATACGGAAATGATTCTGGTGGCTGACGTTGATCTGGACCTGCTCAAAGAACTGCACGAACACGGATCGGTCCATAACCTTCGCGATCGGCGGAAGGACCTTTACCGGCTGGAGTTCCTGAAGTAGTTGCCACCAATGACTGCGGGGCGATCCGGAAGCAGGCTCAGCGCAATACCCATTCCCTGAACCTGCGGCCGCGCCCGACACGCTCGATAAAGTCAACGATTACTTGTTGTTCCTGGTGGAAGTAATGACCACATACTTCGTGGCCCGCTCCGTCAAAACTGATCGTTAGGTGGTTCTCCCCCAAAGCCTCGAGGTGCCGGGCAATGGACTGGGAGCCAAAAAGCATCAGCCAGCCGGAAGCGTTTGGCGGGCAGTAGTGGTGTGCTGCCGTTCCGTAGGGAACGACCGGGTCAGCGTCTCCGTGAATGAAAAAGGTGGGCAGGTGATTGTCTGCGGTAATCAGGTTCAGGTCCATGATCGCCCCGGCGCCTGAAATCAGGCCGCGGTAACGAAAGCCGGCCGGTAACCCTTCCTGATACAGGGCCATTTGCTTCCGGTCCCAGTAGGCTGCGTGCAGGATGGCTTCCCCGCCGGCACTGGTACCCGCCAGGAAAATTTGCTGCGCATCCAGCTTCCAGGCTGCAACCTGGCCCAACAGAAACCGGGTAGCGAGCCAGGTTTGATTGGCCGCCAGCTGAATCGTCTTTATTTTTTCGGTGAGGATACCGTCACAGCTCCAGTCCTGCGTGCGCCCCTGCATGGAAAGGGTATAGGAAATGGACGCACAGGCAATGCCCTTACTTTTCAGGAAGTTGCCGAGGGCGTGCCCCTCGGAGCGGTCTCCACCCGAAAATCCACCTCCGTGAACGTAGATGACCAGGGGCGTAACGGTGCCCGGGGGCGTTTCCGGCAGGAAGAGGTCCAGGCTCAGCTCAGTGGTGTCATCCGTATAATAGGTATGGGTCGTGTAGGCTTGGCCGGGCAGCTGGCGCCCACCGCACAGAGCGAGCAAGCAGAAGAGGAGTAAACGCATGGAGGGTAATTGGAAGGGTAAAGTAAGCCGTAATTTACGGCAGACCAAAACGGGGGCGCGGCCGCAGGTGCGGAGGCAGGCAGGAAGGCCGGGAAAAGGACATTTTAACACTTTTTACCAATCTGAGCGCCAAAAGTCAAATCCAGGTTAATGGGAGGCAAAAAGTTGGGGGTAGGGTAGTTCTTGCCCTTTCTTGCAGACATAATCAAAGCATCCGCAATGAAAAAGTCAATCTTACTTTCCACGCTGCTCGCCTTCGTACTCGCTATGATCGCCCTGCCAGCACAGGCCCAGCGGCCAACGAACCCCCGCGGATCGGAAACCACTGCTTCCACGCCCACTACGCCTACCCGAGGTACGGCTACCCGGACGAGCCGCAGTACGACCACCCGCGCCACCACCACGCGTACCTCCCCGAACCGGGGAAGTGCTACTTCCCGCACCTCACCAACGCGTGGTACCGCCACCCGGACAACCCGTACCCGGACGACGACGACCAATCCGACGCCCCGTACGAATACTCCTTCGGGCAACAACAACCCGAACTACTGTCCTCCCGGTGGTAATGCCCAGAACAATAACAATGGCAATCGGCGGCAGCAAACCACCACGACCAGTACCCGCACGCGCCGTACCGGTACGGGGTACAGCACCCGGCCCGGTAGCGTTGACCGCCAAACCACCGGCACGCGCACTACTACCCGGGTAACCCGGACCAAGAAGACGAAGTCGGACAACGGCGTCCGCAGCCGTGGCCGCGGTAAAGTCGACCTGGGCAACGGTACCTACGATGAAGTTTACGGCGCCAAGTCAGAGCCGCGTGCCCGCCGCGCTAACCGGGGCGGCAACGGAAAATAATAATCCCTGAACAAAGTCATTCCTCTTTTACAGCGGCCCGCTATCTCAGGATAGTCGGGCTGCTGTGTTTTTTGCTTGCCGCGGAATCCACCAGGGCTCGAGCCGGGAAGCACGGGACTGAAGGATTAACCGCAGGGCCGTAGCTCCTATTTTCCGGCAAGCCGTAACTTAGCAGTATGACAAAGTCCGAGAAACGAAAGTACCTTGACCTCATTGCTGCGGAACAACTCCAGGAAGTGGTTGACAGCTTGCAGGAAGCCATTCCTGCTGCCCATCCGGCAGCAGCGAGGTTGGGCAACCTGGCCCGAAGGTTCCGGGAACTGGAGGAGCGGGTGGAAATGGGCACGCTCTCCAGAGAAGATATTTCCCGACTGCGCAGCCGGGTAGCGGGTGGCCTCAAAGACATCATCCGGGAGTTCGGCTCCGCCGCGGAGAGCGCCACCCCGGAGCCTGCAGCCCGGGAAGACCAGCCGACCTTTAAGCTCAACCTGCAGGAAGATGCCCCCAAGGTAGCAATGGCCACGCCCGAAATAGGCTATTTCGGTGAAATAGATTACTCCGGCTCACCGACCATGCAGGCGACCACCCTCAAGTTGCCCAAAAGCTACGGTGCTGCCTACCATACGTGTCGGGAGGCGATCCGGCAGGCGGGGATGCAAATGGAACGCGGA
>JAUIIF010000007.1 GCA_030431945.1 Bacteroidia bacterium
CTCTCCCTACATGCCTTCATCTTCGCCAGACCGCCCGGATCTGAAAAGTATTAACGCCAAATTGTTTGCTGATCTGGATCCAAATGGCATCAAAGACTACGCGTACCTTGAGCGTATCCAGCAGAATTGTGTCAGTCAGGTCAATCCTTTTGCCTGCTACATTACCATTATGTTGGGCAAAGAACCTAAGGTCATCTGGTGTCACAAAACTGGCAGTCATTTTGGCCTGGTCGATATGACCTTTGATGACCTGGTCGGCCTTGTCCATCCTTCCTGGATGTTTACGTACCTCAACTACGGCAGGGTGCTGTACGAGGTAGCCTTTATGCACCGGGACCTTTTCAAGCAGGATGGTGCTGCTGCGGCCAGGCTTGTTCCACTGCGGCACCGCTCGGGGAAATATTACTGGTACCACCAAATTTCTATAAAGGTTGCGGACGACGGGGATTACGTGGCTGCTCACCTTAATTACTACCACCAGAGTGCACCGTACGAAGGTCAGTTGCCCGATATGCCACAAATGACGACCAACGGAGAAGTGAATACCGTAGCGACGAAAGAAATTAACCAGCGGGCCCTGGCTTTCCTGCCCACGTTTCTGGAGCAATTCCTTTCGGAAACCCAAGTGAAATTTATGCTGCAATACCGCAAAATAGTGGCGGAGCGCGGAGAAAAAAAATTGGTGCAGGGGGAGTTGCTGGAACTTATTGACGAGGTGAAAACAATCGACAATCTGAGCAAGCTGAAGCAGCGGATCGGAGTAAACGTCAAAGCGTTTTTCGGACACCCTTCGCTGACGTCTGCTAAGGCACTCGCGGTTTGGCTGAACCGGTATTTCCCTTTGCAGCAGGACTAAGACACGCGCTATACCGGGAACCTCACCAAATTCTGGAGGAGCAACGGTTGTCCAGAAATGGACAAAAGTCACGTTGGCTGCCTTCCGAAAGGTCGCTATCTTTGCGTAATAAGGTTGTTTAAAGGGCCATGGCTGCCCTTGCTGAAATAATCTTCAATGAAAAATGTGTTGTTCAAAATTTTACTGTAAAATGTGTTGTTTCTAATGCTTATTTGTCTCTCTGAAAAATTTTGTTGTTCAATAAGCGTCTCTTTCAATTTGTAATTTCTTGTCTTTTAGCAATGAAATTCCTACCAAGAGAAATAGTTATTACGCGCTTCGGATGATTTGTCCGAAGCGCGTTTTTCTTTAGACTCCTCTCCCTCCGTAACCAGGAACCTGAAATTTTCACCTGAACCACTCCGGCTCAGGTGTACCAGATATTCTGGTCAGGGCTAACCGCCCGCTCGTTCGCCGGGCGAAGCGCGAGGAATGAACAGGTACTGTTTCCGGCTACGGCGTGATCGTCCGGCAAGGGGGAGGGTAGCAGAACTGTCATTCGTCCGGTGAATTGTACCATATCTTGTAATGGCCCCTTAATTACTGGCCATTCTGGTAGGCTCAGTTCACTTTACCCTGTATCTTACCCTTTTAAATCCTGACATAAACTATGTTTCGTAAACACCTGATTTTGCCGGCCCTCTTTTCTACGGGGCTTGCCTTTACCCTGTTTAGTTGTAGTGCTGGAGATGAAACGATCCAGGTGCCCACCCAGGGCCTGATTACGACGGTAACCGAAATAAGTCCGGAGAATTATAAAATTGCTGCCGAAGAGCCCATTAGCCGGATGGAAGACAGCCGGATTATTGTCGAAAAAATGAATGGACTGCGCGATACCTTCACCCTGGAGGAGGCCAAATTCATTACTCAGGTAACGAGTGATACCACCCAAACCCGTGCCTTCCGCCGTGCGGGTATGGGCTACTGGGGGTTCCTGATGTTGGGGCGCATGGGCGGACATACACCGAGTGCCGGCGCTTACGTGAACAACAGCGCCTACGATAAGGCCAGCTCAACCGCCGGAAGCCGTCTGAACAGCTCTGCGCGTACAACTACCCGCTCACGCTCCGGATTCGGAAGTGGTAAAAGCACGCGCTCTTTTGGTGGATAACCGGTTGACCGATGCTCCCCGGCTGAAAGATCGCTGGGTCAGGAAACAAGGTCTCGCCCATTACACGGAGGGCGAAAACAAAGAGTACCTTGCTGACGACATCCTGAGCCTGCAGCCGGAAGAGGCCCAGGCCGCACTTCGTGCGGGCGACGTGGCCTGGGACCTGCTGCGCACCTGTGCCCGTAAGAGCGTCTTTAATGAAAAGCGTTTGCGCGGTCTCGGCATACCCGACGCAGCCGTTCCCCTACTGCAATGGTCCGTAGAAAATGAATGGGATAATTTTCTGGTCGGGCGTTTTGATTTTGCCGGTGGATTAGCAGATCTGCCACTACGACTTATCGAATTTAATGCTGATACGGCCAGCTTACTGCCCGAAACGACGGTATTGCAGCCGGAAATCATCCGTAAGGCAGGGTTGGAACCCGCGCCGAATGAACTGCTGACGACCCTGGAGGCTACCGCCCGCCGCCTCGGCGGTGGCCGCAAAGATACCGCCATCGCTGCGGCTCATTTGGGGAGCAAGGACGATCAACTCAATACGGAAGTGCTCGCCCGTATTGCCGCCGCGGCACAGTGGGGGAGGGTGGACAATGTCTTACTTCCGGACCTGGAAATCAATCCCGACGAGGGCATCTTTCGGGAAGTTAAACCTGGACGCTGGATTCATTATGGCTCCCTGATTAAGTTTTTTCCCTGGGATTTTGCTGCGCTCGAAGAGCCGGATTTATGGGAATACCTCGCCGAACTCGTTATGGCTGAGAAACTGCGCGTTTTTAACCCTGCCTGGACAATGCTGCTGCAGTCCAAGGCCCTGCTGGCCTACGCCTGGGAGGATAATCCCGGACATCCCCTCCTGTTGCCAACGGCCTTCGACCCCGCTGCACTGCCCCGGCCGCTGGCCGGGTACGTCCGTAAACCAGTCTTCGGCCGAATGGGCGAAAACATTGAAATCGTCACGAATGGCCGGAATGTAGTGGCCGCAACCACGGGAGATTACGGTAGCGGGCCCGTAGTGTACCAGGAAATGGCCCCTTTTGCCACCGACCGCGAGCAGCACCGTTATCAGTTAAGTACCTACCAGGCTCCCCGGGCTTGTGCCCTGTGCTGCCGGCGGCAGGATGACCTGATCATTGATGATGATGGAGAGTTTGTAGCCCTTGCCCTGCACAGAGAAAAAGTATCCTTCAAATTTTAGGCCGGGGTGGTACTTATCCCGTCAGCATAACTTATTTTAGTGGTCCAAAGCCTGTCCATGCCACCCCCCCGTTACGAAGACGAATCTTTTCAGCAGTGCCAGGCCCTGGTACCTGCTGATTACGAAAACTGTACGTTTACCAATTGTCAGCTTGCCAAGGCAGATTTGTCCGGAAGCATTTTTGAGGACTGCACTTTTGAGGATTGTGATCTGAGTGGCGTAACCCTCCAGGATACCGCACTCCAAACCGTTCGTTTTAACCGCTGCAAACTCCTGGGAGTCCATTTTGAGGATTGCCGGGATTTTCGTTTCGCCGTAAGTATGCAGGATTGTAATCTGGAACTGGCTACTTTTATCGACTGGAAGCTGAAAGGAACTTCCTTTACCGGCTGCCGGATGGCGGAAGTTGATTTTACGGGTGCCGATTTGCAGGAGGCGATGTTTAACGAATGTGATCTGAACCGGGCCACCTTTGAGCGAACGGACCTGCGCAAGGCTGATTTTCGTACAGCCCGTAATTTTCAATTCTCGCCGGAGGAAAATCGCGTAAGCGGCACGTTGTTTTCGGTAGACGGACTGCCCGGACTGTTGGCAGAATACGGTATTGTAGTCGAATAAGCAGGACCAAGTTTTGGGAGACGGTAAACCAGGCAGTTCCGGGTAGAATCGAGGCCTGACCGTCCGGAGACAACCGATAACCTGACCCTGGCCCCGTGCTTAGCTGGCTTCGTGTTCTTTCCCTGCACCTGCGACCGCGCCTCATCAGTCTTCCGCTGCTTTTTTTAAAAATACTGCTGCAGTACACCCGAAAAATTTACCCGCTATGACGCATCAAGCCTACCGCACGGTAATTGCCAGGTTAACGGATTTGCCCCGGTACGTAGGGCGGGAACTTGGCCTGACGGAGTGGCACACCATCACGCAGGAAGACATCACGGCATTTGCCAAACTGACCGGAGATGAGCAATGGATTCACGTTGATCCCCAACGCGCCGCCCGGGAATCTCCGTACGGGACGACCATCGCGCACGGGTTTATGGTATTGGCCTACGCGGCAAAATTCAGCTATGCCTGTCTGGAAATCGAGGACGTAGCCATGGGCGTGAACTACGGCCTGGATAAGCTCCGGTTTACCAGCCCAACACCGGTGAACAGCCGGATAAGAGGACGCATCTCGCTACTGGAAGTAGCAGAAAAACCGCCGGGGGTAAAGTACAAACTGGCCATAATCTTCGAGCGGGAAGGGCAGGATAAACCCGTCTGCGTCGCAGAGTGGCTGGCCATGGCTTACGCGAAACGGGAAGCCGGTGAAGCGTAAATCAGAGCACGGCTGTATTTGACAGGGCGTTAACAAGTCCGTTTTACCCAGGGGCAAAAAATAATCAGCTCCAAAATGAACACTGTTCATTTTCGGAGCGTTTACGCCCCGTATGGGCATCCAGCAAAGGAAAGAACGGGAAAAGGAAGACCTGCGGCGCAAGATCATTCTGGCGGCGACCGAATTGTTTCGGGAAGAAACCTACGGTGCCGTAAGCATGCGGAAAATCGCTAAACGGGTGGAGTACAGTGTAGGTACCCTTTACCTGTACTACAAGGACAAAGATGAGTTGTTCCTGGCCGTACAAAGCGCCGCCTTCGAACGGGCATTTTCTTTTATCCAGGAACTGCCACCCACCAAGGACCCGGTGGACAAGCTGAAGAAATTGGGGGAACGCTACCTCCGCTTCGGCATAGACAACCCGGACCTGTACCGGCTGATGTTTATGATGGAGCACCCGATGGATGCGATGGCAGAAGGTGATGCGTGGCATTCCGGTATTGCCCTCCACAACTTACTGACGTCAATCGTCAAAGAGTGTGTGGAAGCTGGTCGTATGACGACGGAAGATCCGGATCGTCTGAGCTTTGCTTTGTGGTCTCTGGTACACGGAATGGTATCCCTGCTTATTTCCCAGCGGCTCAAAATTTACGATGGTAATCACCTTGACTGTCCACTGTGCAATATTGATACGGACCAACTGGTGCTGGATACCAACGAAATGATGATCAAAATTCTGGAACGCCACCAAGGCTAAAATTTTTTACCCTGATGATGAACGCTGTTCATAAAATTATCGCTGTATATTTTTTGCTTTTGGTTCCGCTGGTCGTAGTGGGCCAGACCAGGATCCTGGATCAGTACGTTGACCGGGCGCTTGAGGAAAATCCCCGGGTGTTGGCCAGTAAATTACTGGAGAACGAACGGTTGATGGCGGTAGACCTCGCCGCAGCGAACAAGCGGCCAACCGTAAGCCTGAAAGCAGATTACCTTCTTTCGGCCGGTGGTCGTGGTATTGATTTTCCGGTAGGGGACCTGTTCAACCCCACCTACCGCACCCTTAATCAATTGACGGGGACTGAGCAATTCCCTACGAACCTGGAAAACGTCAATACGCGCTTTTTACCCAGCAACTTTCATGATACCAGAGTAGAAGCCCGCTATCCGCTGCTTCAGCCCCTGATCGGGCGGGAAGTCGCTTTGCGGAAAGCCCAGGTCCGGGAAGCAGAGGCCGCTACCAAAACGGTGGAAAACGAAGTCCGGCGGCAGGTACGCAATTTGTACTTTGCCTGGTTGCAAAGTCTGGAGGGCCAGCGGATCATTGATAGTTCCCGGTTGGTGCTGCAGGAGTTGCTCCGGGTAAACGAGGTATTGGTAGCCAACGATAAGCAGACCGCCGAGGTCGTGTACCGGACGGAGGCGGAGCTTGCTGCCCTGGAAGGTCAGGCTGCTGCCCTTCGCTATCAGGAACTGCTGGCCCAGGCGGCCCTGAACCGCCTGCTGGCCCGCGACCTTACCCTGCCGCTGGAGCGGATGCCCTTATCCGATTTGCCACCGCCGGCCGCCGGATTCGCTCTGTTGGGAACCCGTGCCCGTACCCAAAGACCGGAACTGCAACAGTTGGAGGCGGGGGCGGAAAGCCTCGTACGCCTCGAGGCCCTGCAGGACGCCGAACGGCAACCGACCCTGGGAGCCTTCCTCAATGCCGGAGCACAAGGGTTCTTGGCGGGCAGTTTGCAGGACCACCCTTACGTAAGTGGCGGACTGGCTTTCAGCCTGAACCTTTACGACGGTAAAAAGCGCAGCCTGCGGCAACAGCAGACACGGCTGCAACGCGAACAACTGCTGCAACAACGGGCAGCGGTGGCACGGAGCGTCGAACTCGAGGTCTGGCAAGCCAGTCAGCAGCTTGAAAACGAACGCGTACAGCTGACCGTAGCGCAGGCCCGCGAACGGGCCGCAGCGGCCTCGGCCCGCCTCGTCGGGGTCCGCTACCGCAATCAGCAGGCCTTACTCATCGAGTACCTCGATGCCCGTAACGAAGTTACCACCGCCAGCTTAGAAGCTAATCTGGCCCGCTTTCGGCTGCACCAGGCTTACGCCGCGCTGCAGGCCGCAGTGGGTGAATAAAAACACCGCTCCTTCATCTAAACCGACAGGTCATGAAACGCCATATTTACTTTTTACTACCTATTCTGCTTGCCACTTTCTTTTCCTGTAAAACCGATTATCCCGGACAGGAGGTCACCACGACATTTTCCGAGGCGCCCGTACCGGTCGCCATTGTTCCCCTGGAGTTAAGTACTACCGTCCTGCCCATTGAAGCTGGCGGTACGATCGGGGCTAAAGAAGAAGCCCGCTTGTCCTTCAAAATCGGCGGCGTCATCCGCCAGGTAAATGCTAAAGAAGGGGAGTACGTCCGCCGGGGGAGTACGTTGGCCCGGCTTAACAGTACGGAAATTGACGCCCAGGTCAGTAAAGCCCAACGGGCAAAAGAAAAATGGGCGCGGGACCTGGAGAGGGTGAAAAAGCTGTACGCTGAAGGTGCTGCTACCCTGGAGCAGGTGGAAGGGCTGACGACTGCCCTGGAAGTGGCAGTTGCGGATCTGGAAATTGCCGGATTTAACCAGGCCTACGCAAAAATCACCGCGCCGGTGAACGGCCGGATTGTTAAGCGCCTGGCGGAGCCAGGCGAGCTGATCGGGCCGGGCAGCCCTGTCTTTATTGTCGTCGGTGAGGGCAATGGCAGCTACGTACTCCGGGTGGGCGTGGCTGACCGGGAGGTCCTTACCCTGGCCCCCGGAGATCGTGCAGAGGTAAGGCTGGATGCTTACCAGGGAGCGGTGGTACCCGCTACGGTCACGGAAATTGCCGCTGCGGCTGATCCGCGCACGGGAACGTTTGCAGTAGAACTTACCCTTGACCCCCAGGGCAAAACCCTCCGTAACGGATTCATCGGCCGGGCCAGTATTTATCCTTCCCGGCAGGCAAAGCACTACCGTCTTCCGTTGGACGCCCTGGTGGAAGGCGAAGGGCGTAACGTCCGCATTTTTTACCCCAATGAAGCAGGAACGGCCAGCGCTAAAACCGTTCGCTTCAGTCGCTTGCTTGATGATGAGTTCATCGTGCCGGCTGCCGAACTGGACGGCATCAGCCAGGTCATTACCAAAGGTGCTGCCTACCTGACGGAAGGTCGGAAAATAACTCCCCAACACTAACTCCCCGGATCCCCAAAACATTCAGCTATGCAACTCCCGAACTGGTCGGTCCAAAACGGCGCCTTTGTCCTGGTACTTACCCTGATTGCCACGGCCATTGGCCTGCTCTCCTATCAGGGCATGCCCCGCTCGGAAGATCCGAGCATCAACATTCCCACCTACCTGGTCACCATCGTTTATCCCGGCACGAGCCCGGAAGATATGGAGGAACTCGTCGTGGACCCCCTGGAGAAGGTGATCGAGGATATTGACGATATTGATTTTGTCGTCACCGAAATTACCGAGGGCCTGGCGGTGTTAAGGATCGAAGCGAGCTATTCCCTGACGGACTGGGACGAGAAAGGAGTGGAAATAGAAAGAAAACTGAATACGGTCAGGGATGAACTGCCGGCGGGTATTGTGTTCTACGACTTCGAGCAATTCAAGCAGGAAGATCGCGCGGTGGTGCATCAATTAGCCCTGACCGCTGCCGCCGCTCCGTTCCACGAACTGGAAACAATTGCCGAGTCAGTTGAGGAAAGTTTGGAAAGAATAAAGGGGGTAAAAGGGGTTAAGCTTGCGGCCTATCCCGAGCGTCAGGTGCGCGTCAGTCTTGATTTTCAGCGTTGTGCCGCCCAGAACATTCCGCCGGCCAGCATCCTGGGTATTCTGCAGCAAAATAACGCCAACATTCCCGGTGGCGACCTGGGGGCCGCGACGCGGAATTTCAGTATTAAGACGAGCGGTAGCTACGAAAATATGGAGCAGTTACGGGGCACCGTTGTTGGTGCCAACGTTGGAAAGCTGGTCTACCTGCGCGATGTCGCTGATGTCCGCTACGCCTACGAAGATGAACGCTGGCGCGCACGGTATAACGGCGAAAGGGCGTTGTTGCTCTCCGTATTACTGGAAGGGGAAAGCAACATTGTGGAGGTGAACGCACAAATTCACGCAGAGTTACAGGCAATTCGTGCGGCTTTGCCGCCGACGGTACGTTTGCAGACGGCATTTGAACAGGCACCGGCGGTAAGTGCGCGGATCGCCGATTTTTTCGGCAACTTACTGCAGGGCGTCATCCTGGTGGGGGTAATTATTCTGCTTTTCCTCGGCTTCCGGGCAGCAGTCATCGTCATGATGGTCATTCCTCTTTGTATCCTGATCTCCCTGGCCCTCCTCAATGCTAATGGCTTTGCCCTGCAGCAAATCAGTATTGCAGCCCTCGTCATTGCCCTCGGACTGTTGGTGGATAACGGGATTGTCGTAATTGAAAACATCAACCGGTACTTACGGGAGGGCCTGCCGCCGGCCGCCGCCGCAGCGCGGGGCACGGGTGAAGTGGGGTGGGCCATCGTCAGCTCTACGGTCACGACCTTGCTGGCTTTCTTTCCCCTTACGCAATTGGGGGGCGGCCCCGGTGAATTCCTTAAATCGTTGCCCGTGACCGTGATGCTCACCCTGGGGATCTCCCTGTTACTGGCCCTGACTTTCTCCCCGCTAGTGGCCAGTAAACTACTTCGCTACCGGGAAGACCGCAAAACGCCCTTGCCCCAACGCGCCCTGGAATACGTTGTGGCCAGGGTCTACCGCCCTGCCCTGAACTGGAGCCTGCGCCGGGGGGCAATCATTATGGTGGTTGCCGTAGCTATGCTGGCAGGCGCCGTGTCCCTTTTCCCCGGCATCGGGGTAAGCTTTTTCCCGACGGCGGACAAACCCTTGCTGCTCATCGATATCGAAACGCCGGCGGGAAGCAGTCTCGACGCTACGGATGAAGCGGTTCGTTTCGTCGAATCCGTAGTGGACACCATGGGCTACGTGAAGGATTATACCGCCAACGTCGGCCACGGAAACCCCTTTATTTACTACAATCGGATTCCGCGTAACTATAAGAAAAACGTCGGTCAGGTTCTGGTAAACTTCACCCACTGGGAGCCGGCAAAATTTTACGCTACCCTGCAACACCTGCGGGAGGTTTTGGGCGCGTACGCTGGTGCGGAAATTGTTTTTCAGGAGCTGAAGAACGGCGCGCCCGTCAAAGCCCCCCTGGAGTTTCGAATCAGTGGCCCCGATGAAGTACAAGTAGCCGCCCTGGTGGAGGAGGCCGCCAGGCGCATGGCGGCCACCCCGGGGGTGATCAACCTGAAAAACGAATTGCAGGACCGGAAAACGGACCTGCAGCTGGTACTGAACCGCGATAAGGCTGGCCTCATCGGCTTGTCTACCCTGGATTTCGATCAGGTGGTGCTGGCCAGCCTTTCCGGACTCACCTTCGACCAGGTAAGTTTCGCCGATGGCAAAGAATACCCCCTGAACGTACGCATCGACTTTACCGGCGATGCGCCGGGGATCGAAGATTTTAACCGGGTCTATTTTACCACGGCCACCGGAGCCCAGGTACCCCTCCAACAGGTGGCAGACATTTCCTTTGTCAACAGCCCCGCCACCCTCAGCCACTATAATCTGGAACGAATCGCCAGCCTGACGGGGGACGTTACCAATGCCGACCAAACCGTCCCCATCACCGAAAAAATTATTGCGGACCTCGACGGAATGGACTGGCCTCCGGGATACAAATTCACCGTCGGCGGAGAGTACGAAGACCAACAGGCAACTTTCGGCACCCTGGGCATTATCCTGGTACTGGCCATGCTGGCCATTTTTGCAGTACTGGTGCTTCAGTTCAAATCCCTGCTGCAACCGCTGATTGTTTTTTCCGCCATCCCCCTGGCCGTTACCGGCAGCTTCGTCGCGCTGTGGCTGACGGGCTGGTCCTTCAGCTTCTTTGCCTTCGTCGGCTTCATTTCCCTGATCGGCATCGTGGTGAACAATTCCATCATCATGGTTGATTACATGAACCAGCTGCGGGCGGAAGGGCTGCCCCTGGGAGAAGCCATCCGTCTGGGGAGCGAACGCCGCTTCGTGCCGATTGTCCTGACGACGCTGACGACCATTCTCGGACTCCTACCACTGACCGCTCAGGCCACCAGCCTCTGGTCCCCCCTGGGCTGGACGATTATCGGGGGCATGATCAGTTCGACGTTGCTGAGCCTGCTGGTCGTTCCGGTGCTGTACGGTTGGCTGACGCAAACGGGTAATACCGATGGCTGACCCAAAAGTGCCGGCAGGGCGCACCGTTCGCGCCTAAAACAGGTGCAGCAGGTGATCGCTGCAGGCCCACAGTAAAGCTGCCAGCCCCAGAGTGATGGCGAGGGTCAACCACCACTTCCGGTAAACTTCGCGCTTTTCCCGCGCAAGTTGCTGCTGAAACTTCCTGCGGATGGCAGGAGGGGTAGCTGCCCGGCCGGGCGCGCGCCCACCAGGTGCAGACCTGCGGGTAACGGGCCGGTCAAAAAGATGATCCCGTCCCTTTACCAGAGAACGGTTACTCTTGATACTGTTTATCATCGCTGCCGCGGAACCGCCAAAGCCCATCTTTAATTGATTTATACCTAAGTCAAAGTGGTTTGGGACTTTTTCACTTGCTATCGCGGCTGCTGATTTCGTTAAAAAGCCTCGCCGAAGCTAAGGCTTCGCCTACGTTTTTTGCCTCATCAGCAACCACGCTAGCTACGCGCTAATTGTCCCAAACCACTCCGGCTTAGGTATAGGTGAGGTAATAAATTACACGGGAGGAGCGAGAACAGCAGGTTATTCAGATGAATACTAGTAATTTTTCTACTACGCTGCCGTACCGGCAGAGCTACAAACCCGGAGGACTCCGGTCTTTGTGCTAACCAGTCACATCACGGCCCGCCCGTGGAATTGGCAGCGGGCTCAAATCTCAGCAAAAAAAGCCCCCGTATCACAAAGGCGACACGGGGGCATCTAAATAACCTACTTCATAATCTTCGGGTAGCCAAAGGGCACCTGCAATCGTTTATATACCACTGGATAAAAAGGTTACCCTGCTGCTCAAAAAAAAAGATAAAATATTTTGCTAGCGGTCACTGTGCGGCTGAAAACCCCCACCTCGCTGATGCGAGGCAGGGGCACCGGACGTTGCCGCCCGGGAACTATGTGCGTCTTGGGTGTTTTGCTGAGAAGGGGGATTTTATCGTTTTATCCAGCGCAGGTTAGCGGCCGGTAGTTGCAGCAGGTAGAGCCCGCTGGGAAGGTGGCTTACCTCAAGGGGTTCCAATTCGCCCAGGTACCGCTGCAGGACAACTTGCCCCTGCTGGTTGATGATTTTTACCGGTCCGCCGGCAAAGCCTTTTACCCGCAGCTCCGCTGCGGTGGGGTTGGGGAATACGGCCAGTTCCGGAGAACCGGAGAGGTTGACTTCACGAACTTCGCTCAGGGTCTCCGTACCATCAATGTCCACCTGCCGGAGGCGGTAGTAGTTGACGCCAACGACCGGCGTCTCGTGCAGGTATTCGTAAGCTTGCTCCGTAACGCTATTGCCTGCACCGGCGACCGCGCCCAGTGCGCTGAACGTCCGGCCATCCGTACTGTGCTCTACCTGGAAGTGAAGGTTGTCCGTTTCACTGGCGGTTACCCAATCCAGCCGGACCTTCTGCTTCTCTACTTCCCTGGCGTTAAAAGTTGTCAGCTCGACGGGAAGAACGGCATCGGCGGCAAACAGGTAAAAAGTGGAAAAGGAACCGGTAAAAAACTCGAAGTACGCATCTTCTCCGGCACAGCCGAAGCTGGCGCGGGTCGTATTCATTCCCGTGGCGTTCTGGCCGGTGTAACCACTGCCGCAGTCGTTATTACTGGTTTTAACTACGGTAAAATTATTGGGGTTTGCTGCCCCGGCAGCGGCCATCAGGGCGTCCATTTCACTTTCCGTATAGTACAGCCTTACGTACACGGGCTCGTTGTTTGGCTGCACCGCCATGCCACTTCCGTTGAGCAGCAGCAGGTTAATTCGTTTGCTGAGGAAAGGAAGTCCGTTAAAATTTTCGGTGGTACTTCCGGATTTGAAAATACTTGCCTTGACGGAGGCAATGTTGGTATTGTTCCCGATCAGCACCTGTGCGATGATCCTTCCGTTGGGGGCCGCAATGTCCCACCAGGTCTGTCCGCCGGTAACCGCCACACTAGTCGTGACGCAGTTATTATTAGGTCCTTCGTAAATGGCCTCCTCCACGTTGATGGTTACCGTCGAAGTACAGGAAGCGGTGTTGCCCTGAAGGTCTCCCACGGTAAGGGTAACGGTATTCGGCCCTTCATCGGCGCAGGTGAAACTCGTGATGTCGATGGCGCCGCCAGCCAGGGCGCCACACCCGTCGAAGCTGCCGTCGTCCAGCATTCCGGCGTTGATGGTTTGCGTATCGCCTTCCACGATGGTGAAGGTACGGTTCCGGCACAGGGCCACGGGCGGTGCGAGGTCTGAGATAGAACAGGTCACTTTCACCCGGAAGGTAACGGTAGCGGTGGCGGTATTGCCCCCTTTGTCGGTAATGGTCAGCGTCTGGCTCCAGTCGTACGTATCGGGTATGCCGGGGGCAATCAGGTGATGGGAGCTGATGAGCGTCTGGCCCGGTTGCTGATCGAAGCCGGTATTGGCGAGTTGGTTGCCGTCCTGATCCACGAGGTTCTCCATGTCCCACGTGCCCAGCCCGTCATTGGTCCAGGCAAAGCGCGTGGTAATCGTATCACCGGCCCCGACGGTGACCAACTGCCCGTTCAGCGCACCGTAGGGGACATTACAAAGCGCTGCGGTGGTTACGTCAGGGCACACATCATTCTGGTTGGCCACGCCGAATTCGACGCTCACCTGGGGAGCCTGTACGATGACGAGGTAGGTCACGGTAAACATGGCGGTGTTGCCACCCAAATCCGTGACGGTCAGGGTCTGGCTGTAGTTGTAGGTGCCGGGGGCTGCCGGCGCTTCCCAGTGACGGGAAGAGATGAGGGTTTGGCCGGGTTCCTGGTTAAAGCCGGTATTGGCGATTTGGAAATTATCCTGATCCACGAGATTCTCCATGTCCCATTCATTGAGCCCTTCGTTGGTCCAGGCAAAACGGGTGGTGAAGGTATCCAGAGCGCCGACGGTGATCGTCTGGCCGTCAAGTGCTCCGTAGGGGACGGAACAAACGGCGGCCAGGGGCTGATTGTCGCAGACGTCGGCCTGGCGGGCCACGCCGAATTCGACACTGACCTGGGGTGCCTGGACAATGATGATGTAGGTAACGGTGGCCGTAGCGGTATTGCCGGCAAAGTCGGTGACGGTCAGGGTCTGGCTGTAGTTATAGGTGCCGGGGGCTGCCGGCGCCTCCCAGTGACGGGAGGAGATGAGGGTTTGGCCGGGGGTCTGATCAAAACCGGTACTGGCGATCTGAAAGTTGTCCTGATCCACCAGGCTTTCCATATCGAAGGTGCTGAGTCCGTCGTTGGTCCAGGCAAAGCGGGTGGTAAAGGTGTCGAGGGCACCAACGGTGACCGTCTGGCCATTGAGCGCTCCGTAGGGGACAGGACAATTGGGCGCGATGGTGTTGTCGCAGACGTCAGACTGAAGGGCCACTCCGAATTCAACGCTCACCGTCGGGGGGACTACGTCGATTACGTACGTGTTTTGCACGACTTCACTGGTGCCATTAGCGTATTCCACGGTAAGTTTTATGGTGGCGTTTACCGTCGTTGGCGTCGTCCGGGCAGGATAAATGAAGTTGGCTGGAACCGTGACGCCGGCGGGGATATTGGTGGCCGTTACGGGAAAGACTTCCCCGTATTCGCTGTCCTCGAAGAGGAACTGCACAATTCTTTTCCCAGAGTTATTGACTAATCGGTAAGTGATCAGAATTTCGCCGTCCTGCCCCGGCAGGTAGGTAAGCATGTTGTTGCCGGTCGGTACGTTGATGCAGTCAGCGTTCGGGTCGGTAACGGTGGCGGAACAGTAATCGTCTTTCAACCCGAGGTCCGCCGTTACGGTCAGTTGGGCGCGGGCGCCGGTGCAAAGGAAGATGAGTAAGAGCAATAGGAAGAAGTAGCGCATAGTTCTTGTGTTTTGTTAGGGACGAAACAGTGGCGTAGATTCCACAGGGAAGAGAAAAATATGGTGTCGTCGGCGGCACGGTGATGGGTGCTGACTTTCCCAAAGGTCCGGTCCCCGCCTCCCCCGGCGCGCTACCCGGTCGGGTAGTTGTTCCTGTGGTAACCTATCTTTACTTTGCGACTATGAATAACCGCCACCCCGCCGTACTCATCGTAGAAGACGAGGCCCTTGTGGCCATCGAAATCGAGCGTACCTTACTAAAGCTTGGGTACCGGATCGCGGGCAAAGCCCGCAATGGCGACACCGCCCTCGACCTGCTGGCTACGCGCCGGCCGGACATTGCTCTGCTGGACATCGACATCAAGGGGAGCCGTAACGGGATCGACCTGGCCCGGGTAATCCGGCAGAAGTACGACTTCCCCTTTATCTTTCTCACCGCTTTTGCCGACCGCGCTACCCTGGAACAACTGAAAGACACCGTACCCTACGGCTACATCGTCAAACCTTTCAATCAGGCCGACCTGCTCACGACCATTGAGCTGGCCCTTCATAAACATGCTGCTGAGCAGGAAACGGGGTTTCCCTCCCGGGAAACGATCAACGCCGATCTGGTAGAAGAGCTTACGGAGCGGGAGTATGAAGTACTTAAGTTGCTGGACGAAGGGCTCGCCTACCGGGAGGTCGGGGAACGGTTGTTCATCAGTACCAATACGGTCAAGTACTTTCAGAAGTCCATTTTTTCCAAGTTAGGCGTGGGGTCCAGGCTGGAGGCGGTGCGACTCCTGCGTACCTTTTAAATTCAGGATTTATGCTTCGCCTACTATCCCTGCTCTTTTTACTCACCCTTTGCACCGGCGTCCGCGCCCAGCGGCAGTCCATGGCCCAATTGCGCAGTTCGCTCGATACGACTCAGCACCCCGTTAAACGCCTCGACCTCTATTCCCAGGTCTACGATCAGATCCGCCGGGACACTGCCCTGGCCGGCGGCGTACTCGACACCATGCGCCAGTTGGCGGAATTGGCTGATTCAGATTACGCAACGGGCATTTATTACCGCTACAAAGCCCGCTACCATGACCAAAAGGGGGAGGTCAGTGCCGGGAAAGCAGCCGTACAGGAAAGTATTGCCGCCTTCACCCGGATCGGAGCGGATAAACAACTGGCGATTACCTACATCAATTACGCCATGCTTTTCCGGGCCGCCGGCAACTACGTAGAGATATATCGCTACGCCGAAAAATCATTGGAGCACGCCCGCAGGGTGGAGGCCGCCGAGCAAATGGGCATCGCCTATAATACCATGGGCATTGCTCAGCGAAACATTGGCAACCTGGAGGCCGCGGGCCGTTATTATAACGCAGCGGCCGACTACTTCAGACAACTGAATAATGAACGGGCCCTTTTCTCTGCCTACTACAACCTGGGGGCGATTCAATCTGACCGAAGCCGTTATGACAGCGCAGCCTACTACACCCTGCAGGCACTGGAGCTGGCCGAGCGGCAACAACCGGTGAACGAGTACCAGGTCGGCATCGTACACGCTAACCTCAGCAGCTACTACAGTAAGACCGGAAACAAAGGTAAGGCCACGGCCAGTGCCCGCAAGGCCTACGACCTGCTGCAGCGGGTGGGCGGACCGGAAGAGCGCGCTGCCAGTAGCATCAACCTGGCCCAGGCTTTGCTGGCGGAGCGCCAGCCTGCCGCTGCCTGGACCTACCTGGAGGAAACCCGCCAGGTCATTTCCGAATTTGACCTCTGGCGCTCCGAGGATAACCTGTTGCGGGGATACGGGAAATACTACGCCGCCGTAGGTAACGTAGATTCTGTCGATCATTACTTTGATCGGTTCGCCAGCGCGATGGAACGGTCGGCGGACAGCCTCCGGGTGGGCGAAGTCGCCCGGATGGAAGCCAGCTTCCAGAACCGCGAGAAGCAGGCCGAGATCGATCGCCTGGCCCTGGAAGACGAGCTGAACCAGGGGCGGCTGCGCCGGCAGCAATGGATCATCGGCGGCGGCCTGGTCGTACTGGGCCTGCTCGGTAGCCTGCTCTGGTGGATCTTTACCCAACGGCAGCGGATCAGTGCCCAGAACGAAGTGATTACCCAGGCCCTGGCGGATAAAGACACCTTGCTGAAGGAAATCCACCACCGGGTAAAAAATAACCTGCAAATGGTTTCTACCCTGCTTTCCTTACAAAGCGATTACGTGCAGGACGGTGCCGCCCTCAACGCCCTGCAGATGGGCCGCAGCCGGGTGCGGTCCATGGCATTGATTCACCAGAAACTCTACGTTGGGGATACGGTCTCCACCAAAGTGGATGCAAAAGACTACCTGGAGCGCCTGGTCCGGGAAGTCGTCGCAACGCACCGCACTCCGGCAACGCTGATCGAAGTACTCACGGAAATGGAGGCCCTGGAGCTGGATATTGATACCATTGTTCCGCTTGGCCTGATCGCTAACGAAGCGGTCACCAACGCCGTTAAATATGCGTACCGCGGAAGGAACGAAGGTGTTCTGTACGTCTCCTTTACCCGGGAGGCGGATGCTTACGTGCTGACGGTCAGGGATGATGGTCCTGGCCTGGGACAGGAAATAGCGGAAGAAAAGGACGATTCGTTTGGTCAACTCCTGATGCGCACGCTAGCGGAACAGCTGGAAGGTGAATTGTCCGTGGCGGATACCGGAGACGGTACGGAAGTGAAGCTGCAGTTTAAGGAGAGTTGAGAACACGTATGCGTTTACCCGCCACTCGGCCCAGCGGGGGGATGGCAGGCACGGCATCGCCCGTTCTCCGCATTTCTTTTCTGCTCCGCAGGAGAATCTACTACGAACTTCCCTTCCGCGAGACTTTCACCTTCCTGCGATTGCTCTGTCGCCCGCAGGAAAACCCAAACTACTTTTTTGCCGTTAGGGGAGCATGTTCACCATCCTGATGCTAGCCCTCCAAATGTTTGTTCCCATGACGCTTTTTGATTTTACGCCTGACGCTGACATCTCCGACTGGGTAACCGTTGATGATACCGTTATGGGCGGGCGCTCTGCCGGCCGTTTTCAGCTCAATGCAGCGGGCCACGGAGAATACTCCGGTAATGTTTCACTGGAAAATAATGGAGGCTTCAGTTCCCTGCGCTACCGGATGCCGACGATTCGCGTAGAGGGGTTTACCAAGGCTACGCTGCGCCTGAAAGGCGACGGGAAGCGGTACCAGTTCCGTACGAAATCCAGCGCTGGCGACCGCCATTCCTACGTCGGGTATTTCACCACGACCGGCGACTGGGAGACAGTTGAAATACTGCTCAAAGAGCTGCAGCCCCAGTTTCGGGGCCGTAAACTGGATTTGCCGGATTATCCCGCCGTAACCCTCGCGGAGGTTGCCATCCTGATCGGGAATAAAAAAGAGCAGGCTTTCCGGCTGGAGCTGGACTGGATCAAACTGGAGTAGCGCCAGCTTTGGTACCCTTCATCAGGCCAATACCTGATAGACGACCATCGCACTTACGTAAGCCAGTACCGTCATGAAAGTAAACTGGATAATCGGCCATTTCCAGCCGCCGGTTTCGCGCTTCGTGACGGCCAGGGTGGACATACACATCATCGCAAAAACGTAGAAGACCAGCAGGCTCCAGGCAGTGGCGGGGTTATACACCGGCTGCCCGGTGCGGGGGTTAATTTCTTTAGCCATCTGATCCCGGATACGGAGTTCATCATCGGCGCTGCCGATAGAATAAATGGTCGCCATCGTACCGACGAAAACTTCCCGGGCGGCAAAGCTGGTAAACAGGGCAATCCCGATCTTCCAGTCGTAGCCCAGCGGACGAATAACGGGTTCAATGAATTTGCCGACGTGGCCGGCGTAGCTGGCTTCAAGGCGTTCACTGGCCAGCACGTCGGCTGCCTCATCTTCGTCGTGGCCCAGTTCCTGCGAAATCCGGGCAGCATTGGCCTCGGCAGCTTCCATTTTGGCCGCCGGGCCGTAAGTAGACAATCCCCAGAGCACAATGCTGATCAGGAGGATGATCTTACCGGCCTCCACAATGAACGTCTTGGTTTTTTGCCAGACGGTCACCCCGACGTTCCGCCAGACCGGAGTCCGGTAGTCCGGCAACTCCAACATCAGGAAACTCCGCTCCTGTGTTTTCAGCACCAGCTTGAAAAGCCAGGCCGAAGCCATGGCGGAGAGGATGCCCAGAAAGTAAAGACCGGCAAAGGCCAGCCCCTGGTAGCCGAAACCCCAAACGGTTTCTTGCGGGACGGCAAAGCTGATCAGGATAACGTAAACGGGGATACGTGCGGAACAACTCGTTAACGGCGTCACCAGAATGGTCAGTAGCCGCTCCTTCCAGTTGGCAATGGTGCGCGTACTCATAATGGCCGGGATGGCACAGGCGTGGCCGCTGATGAGGGCTACTACGGAACGGCCGTTGAGGCCGAAGCGCTGCATGATACCGTCGAACATATAGGCCGCACGGGCCATGTAGCCGACTTCTTCCAAAATGGAAATGAACAGGAAGAGGATAGCGATCTGGGGCACAAATACCAGGACACCACCGAGCCCGGCGATGACACCATCGGCCAGCAAATCCGTCAGCCAGCCTTCGCCAAGGGCGTCCCGCACCCCACCGCCGAGCTGACTGAATATCCAGTCGATGCCATCCTGCGGCCAGCTGGCCCAGGCAAACAAGGCCTGAAAAAGCAACAGCATGAGGGCGAAGAAAATAATGGGGCCGAAAATCCGGTGGGTCAGGATACCGTCGGCCCGGTCGCTTTTGGAAGCCTTATCCCCCGCGTGCCGGATACTGTCCCGGACAATAGGCTCAAAAGTGTGATACCGCTCCATCGTCTCCTCTACCTGGGCCCGTAAGCTGTGGAAACCATGCTTCACCCTGGTGTTCTGGACTTTATGCCGGAGGGGCTCAGGAATGTGCTTAAGCCAGCTGGCGTGGTGCGTCAGTAAAAGGGCATGGTAATCATTGCGGGCCGGAAGTTCCTGACGCAGGTCTGCCAGGACATCGCGCGCCAGGGCACCGGGCTCGTAAAACGGTTCGTCGTGGCGGAAGGCCAGTGGATTTTGCAGCAGGTTACTGATCGCCTGCTTTAGCTCCGCTACGCCGCGCCCCTCCCGGGCACTGACCGGAATAACCGGTACGTCGAGTTCTTTACTCAGGCGGGGAATGTCAACTTGCAAGCCGGTTTCCTCAATCAGGTCCGCCATGTTAAGCACCAGGATCATTGGCAGGTCCAGGTCGCGTAACTGGGTGAAGAGCAGTAGGTGTTTCTCCAGTTTGGTGACATCCGCAACGTAAAGAATGGCGTCCGGAAACTGGTCTCCCTTCGGGTTGGTCAGCTCCTGGACGACCAGGCGTTCGTCAAGACTCGTGGGGTAGCAACTGTAAGCACCGGGAAAGTCCACCAGTTCCACTTCCGGCACCCCATCGATGTGGAGCATACCGGATTTCTTTTCCACCGTTACGCCGGGGAAATTACCGATGCGCTGTCGTAGCCCGGTCAGTAGGTTAAAAAGAGAAGATTTTCCACTGTTCGGGTTGCCGACCAGGCCGACAACCGGGGTCAGGGTTATTTGATCATTATGCATGCGAGCTCTTGCTTGCGGAGGGCCACGCAGTGGCGGTCAATCTTTACGTACCAACTTCCCCCGAACGGCCCCTTACGGATAATCCGTAAGCGGGAACCAGGTTTTATCCCGATATCCAGCAACTTGCCGGCCAAATTCTCGTTCGTAAAACGCTCGATGGTTCCGGACATTCCGGCCACAAAATTGGAGGCTACTGTGCTGCGTGGAAATGGCATGACGTTGCTTTTTAGAAGATACGCAAATATAGGGTGGAGTCGCCTAATTTTGAAGTGGTCTAAATAAAATATGACAAATCATTTACCTGGGCCTAGTCCCGATTTCCCCGGATCTCAACAAGCTTGCACCTTCCATCTCCGGTTATTTCCTGCAGCTGGTAGCGTTTGAAGAGGTAATCCCAGGTCGAAGTATGACAGATCATCACCCGGTCCCCCCGCCTGAAAACCGCGTCCGCAGGTTGTTCTGCAACGGACAAAAAGCCGCCAAGGGGTAAGCGGCGGCGCAAAACAACCTCATGGCCTTTACCGCGTTCGCGCGCTACGTAAAAATGGGCGTTCGGGTGGTAATTGTCAATCAGGACGGCGTAGGGCGGCACCACGTCGGCGCGGCGCATAAAGTCCCGGAAAGCAGCCTTACGTAAAGGCGTCTCCTGGTAGCTTTTAGCGTTGGTGACGCGGTACACGATAAGCACGGCGGGGCTGATCATCAGCCCGGCCACCAGGGCAATTCCCACCAGCTTACCCGTGGGCCCGCCCACCTTGTTTTTCAGTTCCCGGGCAAGGTGGTAAACCCCGGCACCAATCAACATCCCCAGTAACGGCAGCACGGGACTCTGGTACCAGTACAACTTAGTGGCCGCCAGGGAAATGACGGCTAAAAAGCAGGTACTCGTCAGGGCCAGCAGCAACGCCTGGCGCCGGAAAAGCGGCCGGCTGAGGAAATATGCCAGTGCTGGAATAAGCAGGCCGACTAAATAGCGCCAGCCGTAATCCGTAACCAGGCTGTCCAGATAAAAATACCACGGACCACGATGATTTTCGTTCGTTTCCTGGTACCTGCCGCCGAGCTCGTTGTCAAAGACCAGGTCCAGGTAGCCAGGGTCTACCTGCTCCCGCAGAAAATAATATCCGATAACCAGGGCAATGCCACTGCCGATGACGAGGTACAGGGCCGGGTGCAGGAGCCGTTGCCGGCCCGCTTTGTCCACGAGCAACCACAGACCGATTCCGGGCAGTAAAAAACCTCCGGCCACCCCCTTGGTCATGCCCGCCAGAAAAACCGCACCTCCGGCCAGGTACAGCCACTTCAGCTCTGCCGTTTTCACCCACCGCCAGAAGAAAATAACCTGGCTGGTCAGGAACAGCACGAGCAGCGCGTCAAAATCGCCGGTCCGGGCCCCGTGGTTTCCCATGTACTGCCAGTTGCAAAGAACGACCAATGCGCCCAGGGCACCGGCCAGATAGCTGCCCCAGTCCCGTTTCCCCCACCAGGTCAGTAACAGGCACAGGGCTACGGTGGCCAGCGCCGAAGGCAACCGGATGGCCAGCTCTCCCACCCCGAAAATTTTCAGGAAAATGGCCTGGCACCAGACCAGCAACGGCGGTTTCGTACCCCAGTGGTCCGGCTCGCCGTAGTAAGACGGGGTGAGGAAAGAAGGGGCCTCTCCCCGGGCCATCTCCAGGGCATTCACCGCCCGGCGGGCTTCATCGTAAAACTCCAGCTGCGGATGATCCAGGTGAGCAAAGATCACGAAGGCGAAGTAGGCAAAAAGAAGGCCCAGCAAAATTTTTGGTAAGCGTTTAGCCATATCGCTGCAAAGGTAAGCAAGTCCGGGAGGTACGGGACAAGTGGGCGCGGCCGCCGGTGCAGTGTTCAGGAGGGAAAAGCAAGCCGGCAGCACACGGGGCTTTCGGGTGGTGCGGGTGAATTTACCGCTGTACTGTCCACAATTCCTTTTCCTGAAAAAGCAAGGCGATCCTCACTTGCCCGCCGGCCTGAACGTAAGAGCGGAAGGAGCACCGCCGTCAGGGATCCGGAAAACCACCCGTCATCCGAGCATCGCGCTGAAGGGCGGCTTAGCGCACGGGCCCGCTCTCCCACAAATTTAACGGTGATCTTATTTCAGGACAAGTCACCACCTACTACCTAACCACCACACCTAAACCCTCCCAAAAAGCGTTAGCTTTACATTCCCCCTGAATTCACCAATGACTTTTCCTTATGCGTTGGCTTTTACTATCACTGTTTTTCGCCGTCTCTACTTTCGTCACTGCTCAGAACAACCAGCTGGCCCAGCAATATTATCTGGACGGTGAGTACGAAAAGTCAGCCGAACTCTACCTGGCCCTCTCCGAAGAAAGACCGGGAAACAGCTTTTATTTCGATCGCTACATCACCAGCTTACTCCAGCTGCAACGTTTCGATGAGGCGGAAAGCAGCCTGAAAAAACAACTGCGGAAGCGTCCGGAGGAAGTTGCCCTTTACGTCAAGTACGGTCAGCTCCTGGAACAGAAGTTCGATGATGAAGGCGCTAAAGAACAATACCTGAAAGCCATCGAGGAATTGCCCTCGGATCAGTACCGGATCACCCAGCTGGCCAATGCCTTCATCGGCATGACCAAGTACGAATACGCCATCCAGGTGTACGAAAAGGGTGGGAAATTATTGAAACAGGATGGACTGTTCAGTAACAACCTGGGCGACCTTTACCGCCGTAAGGGAGACGTTGAACCGATGATCAGCAATTACCTGGATGCCCTGAAAGCCCAGCCCAAACGGGAGCGCCAGATCAAGACTTATTTTCAGCGCTTTCTCGATAACGAAGGGCTGCTGGAAGCCCAGAAACAACTCTATACCCGGATTCAGGAGGGGGATGATAAGGACCCGACCTATCCGGAATTGTTAGCGTGGGTATTTATTCAGCGCAAGGACTACAAGGCCGCACTACGCCAGGCCCGTGCGCTGGATCGCCGCCTGGACGAAAACGGCGAACGGGTACTCCAGATCGGACAAATGGCCGCCAATGCCCGCGATTACGAGACTGCCATCAGTGCCTTTGATTACATCACGGATAACAAAAGCCCCGGCAGCGGGCTCTACCTGGATGCCAAACGGGAGGGCCTGCTCACCCGCCGCCGGGCCATAACGGACGGCTACGATTACACCCGCGAAGACCTCCTCTTCCTGGAAGCGGCCTACGAGGAATTCCTGACGGAATTTGGTACCAACCCCGCCTCGGCCCGCATCGCGATCCAACTGGCCGAACTGGAAGGCCTCTACCTCAATGACCTGGACAAAGCCATCAGCATTCTCGACAATGTCGTCGGGACACCGGGCGTCAACCCTAAAACCGAAGCGAGTGCCAAGCTGGCACTGGCCGACTACTACCTGATGCAAGGGGAAGTATGGGAATCCACCTTGCTGTACTCCCAGGTAGATAAAAAGTTTAAGGAAGATCGGCTGGGCCACGAAGCCCGTTTCCGGAATGCCCGCCTGAGCTATTTCCGCGGAGACTTCGAATGGGCGCAATCCCAATTCGACGTGCTCAAGGCTTCCACCTCCCGCCTGATTGCCAATGATGCGCT
>JAUIIF010000461.1 GCA_030431945.1 Bacteroidia bacterium
AGAACTACATTAAATACTGCCAGGCGGAAGAAGGCGACCGGCCGTACACCAGCCGTTACGTAGGTAGTATGGTGGCGGACGTCTGGCGGACCATGCTGCTGGGCGGCATCTACTTTTATCCGCCCAGCACGGGCAAACCGGAAGGTAAGTTGCGGCTGCTGTACGAATGCAACCCCTTAGCTTTTCTCCTGGAGCAAGCCGGCGGCAGTGCGACGAATGGGTACGGCCGCATCCTGGACATTAAACCAACGGACATTCACCAGCGAATGCCCTTTTTTGGCGGTTGCACGGAAATGGTCGCTAAGGCCATGGAATTCTTAGCGGAGGAAAAAGAGTAATTACAGTTTCCGCCTGGTCAGGTGTCCCGTAAACTGCCGAGGCCACGGGTTAATTCACGTATGATTCCTTTCTGTTTGGGGTTGTAGATCCAGTTGGTATCGAAGGCGTTCAGCAGGGCGGCGTTGGCTTCGTCGGCGAGCGCCAGGCTGTGAAATTCGGTGCCTTTGTTCTGTTGGTAATACTTGACTTCGTTAAGGACGTCCTGGTCTATTTTATACATTACAAAGTCGGAGATCATCAAAACGTCAGCATCGGCATAGTCATGGTTTTTCAATTGTCGCAGTGCTTCGTAAAGCGCCAGAGTCGCGTCCGTACCACCGTAAAAGGACATCCGCAGGAAAGCGGCCAGCTCATCGATACTGTTGGCGATGTCGTACAGGTCAATGGTCTTAATGCCGGTACTAAAGCTGATCAGGTAGGCCCGCCGGTTCGAATTAATGGCCATTTTCAGTATCCCCAGGGTCAGTACTTTAGCAATCTCCTCCGGGCGACCCATCATGGACTGGCTGGTATCCACGCAAACGATGAAAGGTCCCTTTTCCCGCTGTTTTACGCGTTGGTTGACTTCCATGACCTGGTGTTCGCTGCGCACCAGTTTGCGATCTTCGTACCGCAGGGTCAGCAGGCGTTCGTCCGCAAACTTTTTCAGGAAGGCGGTTTCGGTAGCAGGATCACTGAGGAGCGCCGCTTCTGAGCTCAGCAGGTGGCTCAGGTCCTGACTTTCGTGGATGCCCACAATTTCCGTTTTGGCCAACGGGTTAACGACCCATTCCTGGCGGACGATGGTCTTCTCAAAAGCCTCCTCCTCCAGCTCGATTTCCGCTTCCCGCAGCTGGCCGAGCAGATCAGCTAACCGACGCAGGCTATCCTCATCCTGCAAAATTTCGTCGTACTGCTGCAGGGCATCAAAACTGGTGCTTTGCCAGAGGTCACGGCTCATGTCCCAGCCAAGGTATTCACTGAAGGGGTTGATGATGGATTGCAGCCGGCGGTACTCTTCCACTTTCTGCCCCAGCAATTCGACGTAGTTATCCCTGGCCTCCCCGAATTTAGTGAGTTGGTAGGCCAGGATTTTGGCCTGCAAAAGGGCGTCCCACTGGCTGAGCAGGTCGGTAAGTATCCGTTCAAAGGCCGCGTGATCCTCTGCAGACCATTTCTCCAGGTCTTTTTCAAAATACCGGCGGAGCCGGTCCTGATAAAAGCTGGTGTCGAGTTCTTCGCGGGTGTAGGTCGTCTGCAGAGACTGCAGCAGGTACGGATACCGGGTTTTAAATGCTTTAACCGGAGTCACGCTCCAGCCCGCGAGTAAGTCTGCCTCCTTCCCGTAGGGATGTTTACTCGTTACTTTGGCGAAGGTTTTTTTAATCCAGTACAACGTATCCAGCACGATCTGCTGCGTGATGCTGGCATTTTTATCACATACCAGCAGCAGGTGATCGATGGCGAAGACTTCGTCAAGGGCCCGCATAAAGTAGGCCGCGTACCGATCGTTAAGCTCCTCTCCCGCATAGGGATGCCCGGATATTTTAGCTTTCAGGTACTCGACCAGGTACCGCCGGGTACGGCGGTCAAGTAATTGACCGAATTCAATAAACCGGTCGTATTCCTGATGGAGGAGTTCAGCAGTCAAAGGCAGCAAATTATGTAAGCAAGAATAACAACCAGCAGATATTGTTTAAAGAAAGGTGGTGGCCAAACGGCACTACCGGGCTGTTCAACGGGAAGGTGAGGACGAACAGCCCGTAGTGGAATGCTCCGTAAGCCAGCCCGGCCGGGACTGATCGTTCATCAGGAAATAAACAAGCCGCTCCACCAGTGGCGGAGCGGCTCAGAAAAACCACTTAGAGAAAAAAATCTTGGTGCGGGTTACAGCCGATCGAGGTTGAAGCGTTCCACGATGTCCATGAGTTTATTGGCCAGCTGGCGGTCGGTACTGTAGTTGGTCTTGGCCAGGGCCGCGACCCACTGCTGGTAGTTGACGGAATTATCGGCCAGTTCCGGAAAACGCTTATTGATGAGTTCAGAATGCGCCCGCCAGTTCATCCAGGCGTTTTCGTAGTATCCGGCTGCCGTAAAGGGGCCAAAGTGATTGTTGTCTTCCTTGGCCGCTGCCGCCTGGCCGGCGTTGCTGTACAGGATGGCCAGGGCCATACCGGCGGGTGCCGGCACGTTAAACTTCTCCTCCTCTCCCTTAGCGACGCGTTCGAAGCGATTGACGTAGGCACGAACGGTTGCCGCGTCGAGGTCATTGACGTTCCAGGTACTGGTCTTGGCGGGGGGCGCCACCGTTTCAGCTCCGGCTACGGGGAGTGGGCTCATGCTGGCGGCAGCGTTGGTACCGGAGGTGGCTTTAGCGGCGGTATGCCGCCCTTCGTGCTGGCCGATGGCCAGCCCCTCCTTCCCCATGCTTACGGTAAAATCCACCTGCTTCTGCGTGAAAACAAAAGCCGCCAGGGCCATCAGGCCGATCCGGAACCACGTCAGCCGGAAGCGCTGCATCCAGGCCGGGGGGATGTATTCGGTTTGTCCGGCCTTGTGGCGTAGTGAAGTAAACAACTGCCCCAGGTAGGTGCGCAGGCGCTGCCAAAGCAGCCGCCAGTCAATCGTAAGGACCCGGTCATTGCCCCGGCGGGGGGCCGGGCTGGAAGTGGAAGAAGACATAGCCGTAAAATTTTTGCAACCTGCCACTAATTGTAGCGACAGAAGCAAAAGTAATACGTTTTGTTTTTAAATGCAAACTTTACGTTGGAAATGTTGATTGGTAAAACAAAACGATGTTTTATCGGCAGTTTACGCCTTCCGGATCAGGATCCTGATCGGGGAGCCGTCACTTCCCACCAGCTTGAGCGGTAGGCAGATCATTTCGTAATCCCCTTCGGCAACCTTGCGGAGATCGACCCCCTCAATAATCCAGACGTTTGCCCGCATCAGCGCCCGGTGGGTTTGCGGGTTGCCCGCATGAAATGGTCCGACGCTGAGGTAATCCACCCCGATCAGGGCCAGTTTGCGGTCGGCAATCCAGGCGGCAGCTTCCGGGCCGATGCCGCGGTAGTCCTGGTCAAAAGGATCCTGCAGCCAGAATTTTTTATCACTGTTCGGGGTGCGGAGCAGGAGTCTTTCACCCGCCTGCAGCGGTCGGGTGCGCGCTTCGTATGCCTCCAGGTGTTCGGGCCGCACCTCGGCCGGACAGTTGATCGTCGCGATCCGAACGGGGCCCAAACCGACTTCAATGGGGGCACGGCTGATGTCAATACCTTCGGCCATGAAGTGGTTTGGCGCATCCATATGGGTGCCGGAATGGGCACTGAAATGAAGCATCGTAACCTTGGCCTGGTCCCCACAGTGGATACAGCTCAGGGTGTCAAAAGTAGTGGCGGGCTGACCGGGCCAGCCGGTCATGTTCTCAAAAATGGGGTAGGTGACGTCCGTCCAGCCTTCGTACCAATTGCGGAACAAAGCCCATTTGGCATCGGTTTCACCTTCGTTATTGAAATAGCTGGGCGGACACAGGCTCTGGAATTCCGACGTGTCCAGCTGCCTGTCATTGTAAACTTGTGTGTATTTGTCCTGGGCTTCCCTGGTCGGCTCAGCAATTTCCAGCCCCCTGTCCAGCACACTGCTGATAATGTGTGCCGCATGGTATCCCTGCTGACCAAACTGTAGCGTGACGGTGGCATTCAATGCGCCCTGGATATAGCCGATATAAAACATGTTGGGAAAGCCGTGCGTCATCGTCCCATGCAGGGTTTTAGGCCCCTCACGCCAGTGATCGTATATCGAAACACCGTCACGCCCCTCAATCGATTCGATACCCCATCGACGCTCCAGATCACTGGTGGCCTCAAATCCGCTGGCAAAAATAATACAGTCGACCTCATACTCCCTGCCGTTGGC
>JAUIIF010000462.1 GCA_030431945.1 Bacteroidia bacterium
ACTGATGTCTTTTTGAATTAACTTTTCTACCTTGTCTTTGATTTCGGCCCAGACATCTTCGGCAGTTGGAGGCCAGATCCAGGAAAGAAAATTACTGAGAAATCCTCCGATGAAAGGAATCTCTCCAAGTACGGATTTTAACAAGAATTGGGCGGTGCGATAATTATACTTATCCATTTTGAGTATAGTTTTTACCACCTTTGCTTTTCATTTCTAGCTTAGATAAAGACTTACTCTATAGAATACAAACCTTGGTGTTTATTGGGGTTGGGCAAAGCTGATGGTTCGTTTACTGCCAATACGGCATTGAACAAACATACGTTTTAGCTGGGCGTAAACCAAATTGTCGCATAGAGGAAAGTCTTTTTCTTAGGCCAAAACGTGATGACCGCAATCACAAATCCGACAGCTGATCAATTAACAGATGGGCCACTCATCGGTAGCTTGAGCGACAATGTGGTTGGCGCCCTTTCCCATATGGTCGCAGCGGTTGTTGTTTACTCTTCACGGAGTACAAGCCGAGTATGGTAGTGCCCAATATGATCAAATAGCCCCCCCAACTTCACGTTACTAAGAAACCTGCTGCGCATTATCCAGCACCACGGCAATGATAAAGGCGAGAACGGCCAGGATGAGCCCGAAGAGGAAGACGTTGTAGCAGACGCGGAGAAAGCGGTATTTCTTGGCCAGGACGACGCCGAGGTAATACAAGTCCCGCGTCATGGAGGAGTAGAGGAACTCCTCGTCCCGGATCATCTCCATCATACCGTAGTGGAAATCATCGATGGGCATGGAGTAGAAGTTGCCGAAAAAGAGCAGGTTGGAACGTCGGGCCTTGATGTCTTCCAGGCTGCTTTTGCCTTCCGTTACCTTAGGCCGCGTAGCCTGAATGGCGAAGAAGAGCGAACCGAGGCAGACCCCCACCAGTAAAACGGTGGGGATGGTCAGGTGCGGATTGGCGTCAAGCTTGGGGAAAAGGTTGGCGGCTACGATGCTGAGGATGATGGCGTTGACCGAGAGCATGATGTTGGCCTTATTGTCCGCAATGCTGCTCAGGTTGACGTGCGTGCGGTAGGTGGCCCGGTACATGGTTTCCACCCCCCGGCCGGGCTTAAAGTCGTCGTCCTTTTCCTTGGCTTTGGCCACGGCCTTTTTGAGCTTTTTCAACTCTTTTTTTTTCTCCTTGGCTTCCTCCAGTTCCTGGAGGTTGGAGGGTGTCTGGTCGGGAAACAGGGCCTTTTTCCGTTTGTAGAGTTGTTTGACGTGTTTGCTTTTCCGGTCGCCGAAAAGTTCGCGGGCGGCTTCCGTGTGGTATTCATGATTGAGCATGAAGCCGAGCTCAAAGTCGATCCACTCCTGGTCCGACATGATCATGTTCCGGGTGATGGCAAACTCCTGGCGGACCCGCCCGCAGCGGTCCCAGTAAGAGAGGTCCCCCAGGTGGCTGAGGTCGGCATCCGCGACGATTTCCTCCAGGAAATTATGCGGGGCCTGGGGCATTTTAGTGGCGCGGATGGCGCCACTGACGTTCGCGATGAGTTCCTCGTCGTCCACGCCCTGACTTTTCAACCAGCTGACGGCATTGAGTACGCTGCGCTCTTCATGATCTTCCCATCCGCCCTGGTACCCCGTATCGTGAAACCAGGCGGCCAGCACGATGGCCAGGCGGTCACTCTTGCTTACTTCGTAGTGATCGGCCAACTCCGTGGCCGCTTCCACCACCGCGTAAGTGTGCTGAAAATTGTGAAAAACGAAATCAGGATTAATTTCTTCCTGGATGAATTTTTCAACGTAGGCTTCTACGGCTTCTAACAGGGCTGCTGAATCGACTACTTTATCCATAGTGGGCCAATATACGGAGTGCAGCGATTAGAAAAGGAACGGACCGCTTACCGCTTCGGGGTAAGCACAGGCCTGGTCGTCGGCGAAAGGACAAGGAATAAGCTGATTCGGCGAGGGAGGGAATCGTAAAACCATCGTTTGGCGGACGAGCCAGGTCGCTGCGCTCCCGTCTCGGCCAACGGCCCAGGTCATTTGTAACTGCCCCGCTTACAGCTTGTCGTCGATTTCGGCCAGGTCCGCATCCTCTACGGTCGGGAACCACTCGACCACCTTCTCCCGGGCCTGGGTTTTTACCTCCTCGTTGATGAAGGCGGCAATGATCACGAGGCACATACTGAGGAACCCGAGGTCGTCGGTAAAACCGATGATGGGCGTAAGGTCCGGCAGGAAGTCGATGGGCGTAATCAGGTACCCCAGCACCCCGAGCACGGAACGCTTGGCCCAGGCCGGCGTCTCCTTTCGCTTGTAGGCGTAGTACAGCAGCAAAGCGCTGTACACGGTCTTTACGCCCGCTGCTTTGGCAAACTGCTTCAGCTTGGACCAAAAAGCCCTTTCACTGAAAAAACGGCGGTATTTATCGAGTCGTTTCACGGTCCGCAAGAGTTTTGATGATGGCAAGATAACAACCTGATGTGGCTTTTAGGTTAAATGGTGTGCGCGATACTCGATGGATGGAGCCCGTTGCCCGATCAATAAACACCCCGCAGAGGCCACGGAGGGAAATGGCTGTGGGTTCGTTTTTCTCTGCGGGTAGAACGGCTATATTCCTCCGGCTATTCCTACCTTCACCCCTGAAGCCATCATTATTTCTATGCAATTCCCCCGTTTCTTCCGCGTTCGTTCCCTGCCGGTCATCTGTCTGGGCTTACTGTTGCTGGGGGTAGGTGCCTCCGGCTGCATTCCGCCGGAGGAAAAACCGATTGAAGGCGTTCGCATCGACCTCAACGATCCGGTAAGCCAGCAAATTTATAACCACCAGAACGACCGGAATACCGACAGTCTGCTCCATTACCTGCAAAGCGACAACCCGAGTTATCGCTACCTGGCGGCCCGGGCTTTTGCCAGCTTTCCGGAAGTGTCGGATACGGTGACCAGTGCACTGGTGGGGCTGCTGGGGGAGCGGGATGAACTTATCCGCTCGGCAGCGGCCTTTGCCCTGGGCCAGAGCGGCGCGCAACGCGCGGCCGACAGCCTGACGGTGGCTTTTGACGGTACGGGGCAGTACCGTGGGTACAACAGCACGCTGTTGGCCGCCGTCGGCAAAACGGGGGATGCCCGCCAGCAGCAACTCATCAGCGAAATTTCGACGTACACCAACCAGGATACCTTGCTCAGCGCCGGGCAGGCCTGGAGCCTCTTTTACTTTGCCCGGCGGAACCTGCAGTCGGCAGCAGGAGATGCCCGCGCCCTGGCAATGGTGCTGGACCAGGCCGCCCCCTACGAAGTAAGAAGACCGGCCGCCTGGCTCTTACAACGATTTCCGGTTCGCCTGGATTCTGCCGCCTCCGACGGCTTGCGCATGCTGCTGCGTACCGAAAAAGACCCGGAAGTGCTGATGGGGGTCGTACGTGCCCTGGGGCGCCACGGCCAGCCGCCGGGACGGGTGGCGCTGCTGCGCGCGCTGCGCGCGCAAAGTGACTGGCGCATCCGGACCGAAATACTCCGGGCGCTGGCCGGCTATGAGTACGCCAGTGTGCGCGAACCGATCATTGAGGCCCTGACCGATCCTCACCCGCTGGTGCGGCGTACCGCCGCCGAGTTTTTGCGGGATAACGGCCTGGATGCTGATGCCACCTTCTACCGCCAGCTGGCGCGGGATTCCCTCCAGTCCGACATCCGCTTCGTGCTCTACGCCGCCGCGCAACGACACCTGCCACTCTACTTTACGGACTACCGCGGCTTCCTGAATTTTGATTTGCAAACGGCTTACGCCAGTACCGACGATGCTTTTCAGCGCGCTGATATCCTGGCGGCCCTCGCCGAATACCCCTGGAACTACCGGAACATTTATGACCTCTACCGGCAAGCTGACCAGCCCGTCGTCCGCAGCGCCGCCGCCAGCGCCCTGCGCCGGATCAGTAGCCGGGAAGATTTTACCGTGTTTTTCAAAAAAAGCGCCCGCCGGGTCCGGTACGACCTGTCCACCTATTTTCGGGAAATGATTTACAGCCACGAAGTAGCGCCTGCTTCGGTAGCGGCTAACGCCCTGGAGGAACAGGCCGCCGTCTACCAACCCTTTTATACTGATCTGGACTGGATCAACACCGCCCTGATGGCGTTCGAGCTTCCGCGCGACCTCGAAGCGTACCAGGCCGTCGCCAACGCCCGGGCGGCCCTGTCCGGTGATGCATCCGCCG
>JAUIIF010000463.1 GCA_030431945.1 Bacteroidia bacterium
GGAGGCCCGTTTCTCCTGGCGAGGAGGGTTTACCCCCTCGTTTCAGTTGCGCGGATTGGGAAAACACGGAGGGCACGAAAGACACAGAAAACACAGAAGGCACAGAAATAAACAAGCAAAAATTCGAGTGCACAACCAGGCCGGTTCGGCTTACTCCACGCTGATCCAATCCACAAAACCGACGTCTGCCGGGCGGTGGTGCCCCATATCGTCTTCCACGGTTCCGCCCGCGCCCTTCCAGACTACGTAGACATCCCCCGGAGGCCGTTCATGCACGGTTGCCGGCAGGCGCAGAGAAACCTCTACGTAGGTATTCCACCCTGGCGTGGGGGCTACTTCGGTTTCCGCCAGCAGTATTCCGTCGGCGCTGCCCGACCGCAACGTTATCTGGCCGGCGCTATTAGCGTGTAAATGCAGGGTAAAAGTCCGCAGTCCCTGCAAGTCCAGATTGGCCAGGCGCAACGTTCCGCCCGGGCGAAAATTCACTACTTTAAAGGCATTGTTTTCCCCGCCCTGAGGTACCGCTGCGCGGTACAGGCCATCGTGCGCGGTCGCTGCTTGCAGGGTAGTAGGGCGCAGTACAATGGCCCGCTGCCCGACGAGCGGCGGGGCGTTGCGCGCGCCCTGGTCACGGTAACTGGCGGCCAGGACGTAGTTGCCCGCCCCGGAGCCCGGGGCGACCGACCCCGCCAACGGCAGGCGACTGCCATCGTTCAGGCTGAGAATGTAGCCGACCATCGTCTTGGCGTCCGCCAGGGAAAGGGCAGGATGGGCGCTCATGAGGCGCTCTCCCCACACGCCGTTTCCTCCCTGCATTACCTTGTTGGCCAGCTGGGCGATCGTCGCGGCATCGTCTTCGTAGCGTTCAGCTACCTGCAGGTACGAAGGGCCGATATTTTCGCTCCGTTCCTTGTGGCAGGTGTAGCAATCGCTGGCGGCAATCAGTCCTTCCCCGCTCGCCCAGCGCAGGTCTCCACTCGGCAGCTGCCGTTCGCCCCGGCGCACGCTGGCGGCCAGCTCTTCATCCGCCAGCCAGGCGGCATTGACCACCACCTGATCGAGGTGCAGCTGGCCGGAAGCGCGGTCTTCCGGGTCCTCCAGCGTAGTGGCGTACTGCAGCCGGGTACGCCCGGGCAGGAGGAAGGACTGGTTTCCGGCCAGGCGCAAGTCGAGGACCGGACGGGCGTTACCCGCCGTCAGGGTCGTACTCTGCTCCGCAGTGCTGCCCGCACGGTCCGTTACTTCCAGCCGCACGAGGTGCTGGCCGGACTTACTGATCAGCGGCGTAAACCGGGGCTGGGTCTCCAGCAATTCCCCGTCGAGGTACCAACGGTAGCTCAGGCTGTCTCCCGGGTCGGGGTCCGTACTCCCGGTAGCGGACAATTCCGGACGAAAGGGAAGGCCGCCGGCCACATCCTTTACTTCCAGCTTTGCGACTGGCGGACGGTTCCGGGCGGAGTAACTGATCCGGATCAGACGGGCATCCGGATTATTCAGGAAGTAGTCGTTTCCATACTCGAGGAGGTAGAGGGCCCCCTCCGGGCCGAACTTAAAGTCAATGGGTTTGCTGAATTTGAATTCCGGGAGAAAATCCTCGATTTGCACGATTTCCTGGCGGGCGGAATCCAGGGTCACCACCTTGATCCAGCTACGGGCCCATTCGTAGATGAACCACTTGCCGTGGTAGTATTCCGGCAGGGCACTGTTCGTGATGGGCACCAGGTTATCCTGATCGAAAAACGGGCCCGCCATGGCCGAGCGCGACCCCTGGCCCAGTACCGGAAATTCCTTACTCGGTCCGTAAGGATACCAGATGAAGGCTGGCCGGGCGGGTGGTAACTGACGCGCACCGGTATTATTGGGGGATTCATTGACGGGCTGATCCGGATTAAAGGGCGGGCCGACTTCATCGGTGGCGAAGTCACGCGCATTAAAGGCAAAATTAGCCCCGACGAAGTAGGGCCAGCCATAGTTGCCTGCCGTACGCGCCTGGTTCCATTCGTCAAAGCTTTCCGGGCCGTAGCGACCGGGCCGTCCGACATCCGGGCCTACGTCTCCCCAGTAGAGGTAATTTGTCCACGGGTCAATCGCTATCCGGAAAGGGTTGCGACAGCCCATGGTGTAGATTTCCGGGCGGCCGCCCACGCCGTCCGGGAAGAGGTTGCCTGCGGGAATCGTGTAGCCGCCCTCCGGCGTCGGCCGGATCCGTAAAATTTTGCCCCGCAGGTCATTTGTATTGGCGCTTGATTTCTGGGCGTCGAACGGCCCCCGCCCCGGGCGTTCATCGATTGGGGAGTAGCCATCACTTTCCTTGCTGCTCGTATTGTCTCCCGTACTCAGGTAAAGCAGCCCCTGGCGGTCAAATTCAACGCTTCCCCCGCTGTGGCAGCATTTATCCCGTTGCACGGTCACGCGCAGCAGAACTTTTTCACTCGCAGTATCGAGCACTCCTTTTTCGAAGACGAACCGGCTGAGCAGCTGATCCAAAGAGTCACAGGGAGCGGGGCTGTAGTAGAGGTAGATGTAGTTGTTCTCCTTCCCGTAGCCAGGGTCAAGGGCCAGGCCGTGGAGGCCATCTTCGTAATTCCCTTCGATGCAAACGTTAAAATCCCGAATCAGCCGGGTGCCCCCTTTAGTCCACAGCTTCATTTTTCCCCGCCGTTCCAGAAAGAGGACTTCTCCGTTAGGCAGCACTTCCATTTCCATTGGTTCGTAGATATTGTCGTCCAGCACTTCCAACTGAAAGCGTTCGTCCTTGGGTGCGGGGGGTGGGAGCTGGACAAGCCTGGGCGCGGCCGCAGGTGCAGACGAAGCCGGTGGAGCAAAAAAAGTACTGGGTGCCGGCTGGGTACCGGAAATGGCCAGGGTCTGACCGCCCCCCCGGTCAGTTACCTCCGTGGCCTGACGGACGTCATTGTACCAGGCCCAGGCGTAGGGGACGGCAGGGCGATCATCAATAACCAGCAGCCGGCCACCGGCCAGGACGAAGCGCTCCACCGCCCGGCGGCGGTGAGCCGTCAGGCTATCGGCCTCCACCCGGACCAGGATGAGGTTGCGGTAATTAAAGAGGCTGTCCTCCTCCAGGGTACGATAGGGAGCCGTCAGGCTTTCCTTGCGCAGGCTGCCCCGCACCCGGTCGATAACGGAACGGTCCGGATTACCAACGACCAGGATGGGCCCGTCAGAAGGCAAGTCAATGATTTCGCCCGTCGGCAACGCATCGGTGCAGGAAGTCACAAAAGCACTCAGCCCGAGTGCGAGGATAAAAAATACGGCGGAACGGAGCATGATTGATTTTCTGAGGTCTGGCTAAGGTAACTGCCTGATTCGCTTTACCAAAGTTCAAAATACGGAACTTGCCGGCATTTCACCCCGCAACTGCACTGAGGTTCGCCCTCGCAAAAATCACGTTAATCCCTATCAACGGTACCTTCACGGCGGGGAAAGGCAAAAGGTGACCGGAAACCGGCTTCATTCACTATATTTGTTACGTGAAAGCACGTAAGGACGGGCAAGTGACCTCCAATCTTTTGCTACGTCTTTTACCGGGCGCGAAAAACCAACCCTGACCTCTGCCCGGTCCGTATTTTTTCTTTTCCTCCTGCTTCGAACTATCCTTTTTTTATTTACGCTTTCTCGGACGACAGGTATTTTCCCATAATCCCGACTATGACACACAAATTTACCCTTGCTTTATGCTTGGTAGCAAGCATACTTTTCACCGGTGCCCTGCGTGCGCAGGAAAGCATTGTATGGCCGGCTGATGTCAATAACAACGGTGCCGTCAACGGTATCGACTTTCTGTTCTGGGCGCACGCTTTCGGCAGTAAAGGAGAACAACGCCCTGGTGCCAGCGCCAGCTGGGTGGGCCAGGCGATGGGTACCCCCTGGATGGATACGTACCCGGATGGCCACAACTTTGCGTATGCTGACCCTGATGGGGACGGCCAGGTAGCCGGCCGGGATTTCCGTCTGCTTTCCCAAAACTTATTTCGCACCAGCGTCCCCGCCCCCTTACCTGACCCCTGGGAGCGCCCCGACACCACCGACAACTACGAAGCCTTTTTGCAGCTGCAGCCCGCCGGCTTCCAGCTCACCAGTGATGGCCTTTTCCTGCAACTTGACGTTAACCTGCGGGGGCCCGACAGCACTTTCGCAGCCTTTCACGGCATCAGTTTCTCGGCAAC
>JAUIIF010000464.1 GCA_030431945.1 Bacteroidia bacterium
CACGGCCGGTTCCTCCCGCTTATAGACCCGCCCCAGCGCGAGCAAGGCAAATAACAACAGCAAGTTGGCTGCTTGTACCGGATGAAATACCCGGAATGCGGGGACCAGTGCCCAGCAAAGAATGAGAAAAAGACCCGGAAACTGCGTGATTTTGCGGGAGAGTCGGTGCCGGGTTACCAGAACATTGGCAATGATGCCCTGCCCCGTCAGCAAGACCACGGGCAGGAGTACGGACAGGTAAAACTTCCCCTCCAACCACGACGCTACCCACGTACCCGCCACCCCGCTACTGGCCGTAATGGCCGGCAGCTCTGCCCAGCCGAGGAGTACCGGCAGCTGGAGAACCAGGGCATAAAAAAAGAGCAGTAGGCCCGCGGAGGCCTGATTGGTTCGAAAAAGAGAAAGCACGGGAAGCGGTGAAGTGAGGTTGGCTAAAGGTAGGGGCTAAAAACTAAACAGCAGGGACAAGTTATGCTAACTGATGATGAAGAAAACCACAGCTGAAGTTAAGAAGCCCCGGAGGTTTGCCGCTCGGTGTCGGTGATCAGGTCCCGCGCCGTGGCGTAGGCGTCCGCCAGGTCGTCGGCCTTGTCCTGGCCGGCATACAGGGCCATTTCGCACCGTTGCAGCAAGGCGTCGTACCGTTCAGTCAGTTGCTTATCGGCTCCGGCATCCGTCAATTTACCCAAGATGTTCTTCCGGTTAAGCTCGGCGACCGGCAGTTGAAATTTATCCCGCAGGTACCCCAGCAGCGCGCCTTCCACGGCATCGTAAAAGGGCCTTGCGGCTACCTGGTCAAGGTGCACCTTGGCACTTTTCAGGCGCTGAGTGGCGGCGCGCGCCGCGCGTTCGCGCGCCAGGGCCACGGGGTCGCGGGCGTCCAGGTGGTCCTGGTAACGCTGAAAACCGATCAGCCCCCCCGCCAGCAGCAGCGGAAGCAGAAACAGGCCCCAGTACCACGGCCTGGCGGGTAAAAGACTTCCGTAAGACCTTCCCTGAGGCAGCTCCGTGACGGGAAGCAGGGCCAGCTCCACCGTAGCGACTGCGGTAGTATCTATTTCGTAGGTTGCCGTACCGGACCCACCCGTGACCTTAATGTTGAAGGCCGAAGGCGCATCCGTTACGTAGCGGGCGCTGTCTACGTTAAAGTAGGTCAGCCCGGGGCGCAACGTGTAGTTGCCGGCGCGTTTGGGAACGACCTTGTACTCAAAAATTTTGCGCCCCAGCATACCGGTGGGGCTGTCGAGAAATTCCTCTTGGAGAATTTCCGGATCGTAAATGTCCCAGTCATCTTTGCTGACGGGAGGGAAGGCGTCAAGGCGTTCGATGTCACCTTCTCCGGTAACCGTAATCCGTAGGGTGAGGGCATCGTCCGTCGTCATCTGGTCGCGGTCCGCCTGCACCTGCAGGCGGTAACTGCCGACGCCCCCGCTGAATTCCGCCGGTCGGGGCTGGGGCAGTTCCTGTACGTCAACGTACAGCGTGTCGGTGTTCAGGGGAATCTGTTCGGTAAAACGCCGGGCGAAGGTACTGTTCGAGCGGTAGCGTAGTGCCCCCAGGATCATGCGGTAGGGGGTGATGGTGATGCGGCCGCTTTTGGTCGGGAAGAGGGCCAGGCTGCCCAGGGTACGGCGTTGGTATTCCCGTCCGTTTTCAATCACGGGCCGGGGGCGACCGTCGTACTGGCGACGGGGCTGGGCGTAGAAGCCGTCGAAGTCCGGTTCCTGGACGAGGTTGCGCGAGATGACGTTGGTGGAGGAGTAAAGGTTGAGGTTGAGGATGATTTGCTCCCCGACGAAGGCGGAGTCGGTAGAAAGTTCTGCCCGCAGGAAATCATCCGGCGACTGGGCCGCAGTCGTCGCATCAGCTTCCAGTACTTCGATTATGCGGGAGTTGGTGCGGTACGTCCGGCCGGCTACCCGGATGGTTGCCGGCCCGATGGCCAGCATCCCCTCCCGCTTGGGCTGCAGTTGCCAGGTGTTGGTGATGTGGCTCGACCCGACCCCGTTGATGATGGTGGTCCCCATACTCCGCAGCGGCCCCCGCAAGACGATAAAATCCTTGAAGGGAGGGGGCTGCAGGTCGCTTCCCTGGGCGTTGCGCAAGACCAGCCGGTATTCGACGGTACTGTTAACCAACATTTTCTCCTTGTCTACTTCCGCACTGAAGGTGATGTCCTGATGCGTTTGCGCCAACACCGAAGTGCCCGGCAGGCACCAGTAAAAGAACAATAAAAGGAAGGTTAGACGCATGCTTGGTAGGTTAATCGGTAGGCTGAAGGAGCTTTGTTAACGATCCGGCTGGTCCCACTAAAGAGGCACAAAATACTAATACTCCGGGAACCCGAACAGTAGCCTGGCTGCCCGGCCCCGGGTACTTACCAGTCCTTGCCGTCTTTGCACCCGGACCGTGCACCTTGTTGCAGGTTTTTCAGGGTTTCTTTTTCTGCTTCCGCAGCGATGGCGAGTTGTCGTTCCGCTTCTTCCCTGCTCATTTTGGGTTGCTTGCGGTCGGCAGCAGATTCTCCCTGCGTCTGGCTTTGTTGCTGTTCCTGCTGTTGCTGCTGGTCTTGTTGCTGCTGTTGCTGCTGTTGCTGCTGCTGTTGTTGCTGATCGCTTTCTTGTTGTTCGTCCCCCTGCTGCTGATTCTGGCCTTCCCCCTGTTGTTCCTGCTGCTGTTGATCCTGCTGATCTTGCTGGTCCTGGTTTTGCTGGTCTTGCTGCTGTTGTTGCTGTTGCTGCTGCATGCGGCGGATGGCCTTGCTCAGGTTGTACTTGGTTTCATCGTCATCAGGGTTGATGCGCAGGCTTTGCTTGTAGGCTTCTACTGCGTCCTGATAGTTTTCCTGCCGGTACTGGGCGTCGCCGAGGTTCCGGTAGGCGCTGGAGGTGATGACGGGGTCGCTGCTCAGGCTGGCGGCTTCTTCGTATTTTTTGGCCGCCTCTTCATAGTCTCCCCCTTCGTACAGGGCATTGCCGAGATTGTAGTTTCCTTTCGCGGTATTGTCGGCCTCCAGGGCACGATTGTATTCTGCTTTGGCTTCGTTGTAGTTCTGGTCTTTATACGCCTTGTTGCCGTTGCGGAGGGCGCGGTGGCTCGTCTGGGCGTCCAGCAGGGGCGTACAGGCGAAAAGGCAGAGCCCCAGCAGGACCGCTTTTTTCAGGGCGCGGACGCAGGTGCGGAGCAAGGTTGTTTTACCAGGCGGGGCGAAGGGCTTAGTCATGGCTATTTACGTTTGGGGCAGACTTATATTTCCAGTTCAGCGGCGCGCTTGCGGTCCTTGCGGCCGATGCTGAATTCAAACAGCAACAGCAGGATGGCCGGCGCCAGGAAGTAATAGAAATAACTGTCGTAACTGGAAAAAGATTGGCTTTCGAACTCCTGTTTTTCAATCCGGTCCACTTTGGCGCGGATGGCGGTAGCCAGCGATTTACTGTCTCCCGAAAGCGGGTAATACTGGCCGCCGCCCTGGCTGGCGATGGCCTCCAGCGTGGCGGGGTCGGCGTTAGTAGTGGCCGGGCCACCGCCACTGGTACGTACGTAGTCCTTACGGCCGTTGCTCAGTTCCAGGGGCATGAAGCTGCCTTCCTGCTTACCGATACCGACCGTGTAAATGAGCAAGCCGGCAGCATTGGCGGCGCTGGCGGCTGCCGCCGCCGAGCCGTCGTGGTCTTCCCCGTCCGAAATCAGGATCAGGGCGCGGTGGTTGGCGCTCTCGTCTTTATAGGCCTCCTCCGCCCGCTCAATGGCTTCGGCCAGGTTAGTGCCCTGGGCACTGATCTGGTACGGCCCGGCGGCGGAGATGACGGATTTTACGAAGGCATAGTCTGTCGTCAGCGGAGCCTGCATGAGGGAGGTACAAGTGAAGAGCTCCACGCCGATGTTGTTGCCCACCAGCTCGTCCACCAGGGTCGTGGCGAAGTAACGGGCGCGCTCCATACGACTGGGTTGCACGTCTTCGGCGAGCATGGAGTTGGACACGTCCAGGCCGATGACAATGTCAATGCCCCGGCGCTTCACCTCCTGCCGTTCGGCGGCCCACTGTGGGTTCGTCATGGCAAAAGCGAGCAGGGGCAGGCTGAGCAGGAGCAGGATGAACTTCGTCCAGGGCAACCGCCGGTTCATGCCGGGGGCCAGTTGTTCCAGCAGTTCGCGGTCGGCGAACTTATCCAGTGCGGCCCGGC
>JAUIIF010000465.1 GCA_030431945.1 Bacteroidia bacterium
AGGTTCCGGCTATCTGAACGGTAAGGATGGCAGGACTTCAGCGCGCGGAAAAAAAGTTAGTCCTTGGAATATTACCCTGCGGCCATTAACTTTGCATCTCAAAGCTCTTTATGCAAAACACCGTTGCTACCCCCATCAGTGATCTTCGGGAGATTCGTTCGCTCATGGAGCGGTCCCGCTACTTTGTTGGCCTCAGCGGGCTTTCGGGCATTGGCGCCGGTTTGTTTGCCCTGGCGGGTTGTGCGGTCGTAGTAGCCTACCAAATTGCTGCCGGGCAGGAACTGATTTTCATCAGCCGGTCTCTGCGGCTGGTCAGCCAGCACCCCTGGGGCATTGCGCCGCTTCCTTTCCTGATCCTGACGGCCACCGTTGTTTTTCTGGGTGCCCTGGCCAGCGGTTATTTTTTTACGGTGCGCCGGGCCCGGCGCATCGGGCAGGAGTTATTGCATAAAAAGACGTACCAGCTCGCGTGGCACTTGTTTTTTCCCCTGGCCGTGGGCGGCATTTTCTGCCTGGCTCTGGTGTACCACGAGCACGGTGGCTTCATCGGCCCGACGACCCTGATTTTCTACGGACTGAGCCTGCTGAACGGCAGTGGTTACGCCCGGGAAGAGCTGAGTTACCTGGGTTACCTGGAAATTGCCCTGGGGCTGGTCTCCTGTTTCTTCATTGGTTACGGACTGCACTTCTGGGCCCTGGGCTTCGGGGTGCTCCACATTGCCTACGGGCTCTGGATGTACCGCAAATACGATCTGACGTGAAAGTTGCCCCCTCCATTACCAAGGTCTCCATCGGCGGCCTCAACAAACTCTTTAACCACCGGAGCCGGATGGGCATTATGGCCATCCTGATGGTCAACGAATGGGCGGATTTCGTCTCCCTGCGGGATGCCCTCAAGCTCACCGACGGCAGCCTCGCCAGCCACTTGAAAGCGCTGGTGAAGGAAAACCAGATCGAAGTGGAGAAGAAATTTATCGACGATAAACCCAAGACCAGTTACCGGGCAACACCGGAAGGCCGCCAGGCCTTCGAAGCGCACCTGGCGGAGCTGGAATCTTTTATTAAGCTGATCGATAATTAGTCGCGTTGGGGGTGAGGAAGTTTGTTTCAGAAAACACTTATGCCTTAAAACTTTGAAAAATGAAGTTCTTTAAAATTATCATTCTTCTTGGTAGTTTCTTCCTCCTGCTGGTTGGAGGCTGCTACCTGAGTATCCGAATTGCCTTTGGTGACATTTTTACCGGCCCTCATTACGATCACTTCGATCAAATTGAGCACTTCAACCGGAAAGAGGCAGAGCTTTATGCGGTACGCGACTACTTGCGGGATAAAATGATTCCGGGAGCAAACATTTCCATTGAATTTGCCGGGGATAAAGTTGATATTTTCCACCTGAGGAAAGACGGAAACCGGGATAGTAACTGGGGCAGTGACCTGACGGCCGCTAAAGTTGATTCGCTGCTGGTACAAATTAACTGGACAGCTGAAGACCTCTCCAAACTGAGAAAAAAACTGGAAGCCGCTGATTGTATTTCCATCGATAGTGGCGCGGACACCCGGATTGGGTGGAAACGCAGCGGCATGGGCATGTTTTTCTATTACCTGCTCGACGACCCACTTTCCCCTTTCGCCAAAAATTATAACGACAGTTGCCAGTACATCCGCTACCGTGAGGATGTGGTCCTGGAGTACGGAGGCGGCGCGATCGGGCCGCAGTGTTTTCCCGGGTACGGCCGCAGGCATTAGCCAGCCGGCAACTTTCAAGTAAAAAATTTACGTAAAAACTTTGAAAAATGAAGTTCTTTAAAATATCAGAGAAATCCGTTTTTATCGCACTGGTCCTGTTGCTGATGCTCGGGGCCTTCCTGTTGCCCATAGTGGCCATGTGGTGCTTTTCTGGTCCTCCGGCTTAACGCAAAGGCGCCACTGCGGCGGGCTGATCGCTGGTCCGCTGCGCGTCCGAGCTGAAGCTCGGTTAACGGGTAGCGGGCTGAAGCCCGCTGCTACGCATAAATCCACTTACCAAATCCCTTACCAATGAAATATCGCCTGCTCCCCCCGCTCTTCCTCGCCCTGGCCTACGCTTTCCTCTTTCATCACGCGGAACTGGGCATTAACCTGTTTATTTTCGATGCCCTATTGATTGGCACGGCCCTGTGGGCCCGGCCGGAGCTGGGTAAGCACGCCGGCTTCGTCTGGTCCGTAGGCGGCTTACTCTTTGCTGCCGGCAGCGTGGTCATCGTGCACAGCGACCTGAGTATGGTAGCGCACCACGGTACTTTTGTCCTCGTCCTGGGCTACGCCCAGGCCCGTGAACTCCGCTTCTGCTGGTACGCCCTGTTGCTGGGCATCGGGACCTTCTTCGAAGCGCCCCTCAGGGGCTGGCGCCGTTGGCGGACCCTCCGGCGGCAGCAGGCAAAGGGTGGGCATTCGCCCGCCTTACCCTGGCTGAAACAAGTCGTCATCCCTGCCGCCCTGCTCCTTCCCTTTCTGGGCCTTTACCTGGGGGCGAATGATAAATTGTCCGCTGGATTAAACCATTTCATCACGGCCCTGTCTGACCTTTCCCTCCACCCCACCAGCTTGTGGAGCATCTTCCTCACGGGGCTGGGCTTCCTGCTGACGCTGGGGTATTTCCTGCCGCGTACCGATGTCTCCCGGCTCGTCAAGCAGCAACTTGGTTTCCGGGATGATCTGGTCCGAACCCGCCCAAAACGGATGCCGCCCCCCCACCTTGCTGCCTACCTTGGTGAGCACCCGCGTCCGCGCCCACCCAAAACTTCCCGGTCGCCCCTGGCCCTGAAAGCAGCATACCGCCAGGCCGTCCTGACGTTTGGCTTGCTCAATCTTTTACTTGCCCTGATGAACGCCACCGACCTCCGCTACGTCTGGCTGGAGACGGGCGAAGTTTCGGCCGCCACCCTGAGCCAGTACGTACACACCGGTACCTGGAACCTCCTGGTTTCCATTGCCCTGGCCATGGTCGTGGTCTTGTACTACTTCCGGGGGAACCTGAATTTCCTGCGGGAGGCGCCCTACCTCACGCCCTTGGCTAAGTTATGGGTTATTCAGAATGGGCTGCTGGCCCTCTCCGTTGGGGTGCGCAACTGGCACTACGTGGAGGCTTACGGTCTGGCACTGGGCCGGGTATACATCATCCTGGTGCTCCTGCTCATTCTCTTTGGGTTGTACACCCTGTTTCGGAAAGTCCGGGACCGCCTTAGCCTCACCTACCTCCTGCAAACCAACGGCCTGGCCGCCTGGCTGGGGATCCTGCTCTTCGCGGCCGTGAACTGGCCGGGCGTCATCACGCGCTACAACCTGGCGACCCAAACGGCCGAGGAAACAGACTGGTATTACCTGGAAAAAACACTTCCGGGGGAGAACGCATTTTTGCTGCTCCAACATCCTGATTCGGGCGTTCGCGCAACCTGGAAGGGGGTACCTGCCTGGCATGAATATGCGGACTGGCGGTCGTGGAACTATGCGGATTGGCGAAATCTGCAGGCGTTAGAGTGATCTTTACCTGCGCCTATGGCTGGCGGTATGTGGGTAAGGCGGAGCAAAAGGGGCGGTACAGTCGCCGAAGCTCCGTACTAAAGGCAACGGTAGTTACCTGCCAATCAATCCACCCACCTTATTCCGGTATAATCGTACAGCGTCGGGTCCAGTAAAAGCACCTCCCCCGTTTGCTTATTTACTACTTGGTTATAATCGTGGTCCCGCCAGAAGGGATCATCCGTCAGTTGGTGCAGCGAAAAGCCCAGCAGGGACAGTTCCCCTATCAGTATTTCCTGATCGATACTGGCCGTCTGGCCCGACAACTCAGCCGTCAACGCCAGCACCGCAGCAAAATAACGGGAATAGCCGACGCAGTTGGCTGCTCCGGAAATGGCTACCGCATCCGGAGAAGACGTCGTCTGGCGCAGGACAAAAGTCAGGTGATCTGCCGTCACTTGCTGGCTAAAGCGGATCATTTCCCGGACGGATGGCTTCGGGTGGTCACTTACCCAGCCATCGACGACCCGGTGCAGACGAGGAACATCAGCGGATAGCATTTGCCTGACGGACGTTGGTTCGTAGTCCACACAAAAGCGAAAGAGTGGCCCCCGAAAGATCAGGAACAACAGCACGAAAAGGAGCACGTAGTAGCGTTTTTTCACCCGGTGGATGTTGTT
>JAUIIF010000008.1 GCA_030431945.1 Bacteroidia bacterium
AGTCCACCTCCAGCCCGCTAAGTGGGTGGATGACTGGCTGGAAATGGGCCTCGATGTTAATGATGACGGCATTGGAGAGCCCGTACTGATGCATCAGCGGCCGGGTACCGGCCGGGTACATCCCGAAGACAGCCTGGCTACAACCGATGAATTCGACCGGCCCACCCTGGGTGTGCAGTGGCAGTGGCACGCCAATCCCCAGCCCACGTGGGCATTCCCTACGGCAATGGGTTACCTGCGCCTGAACCCGGTGATCACCCCTCCGGAAATCAATCTCTGGGCAGCGCCCAATTTACTTTTACAAAAAATGCCTGCCGCCGCATTTACGGCGACAACCAAGGTAATATTTCACCCCCAGGCGGATGGTGAAGAGACCGGACTTCTCGTCATGGGCCGTGACTACGCTTACCTGGGCCTGAAGCAGGTCAACGGCCAGCTCCAGGTACAGCAAGTCACCTGTTCAGGTGCCGACAGCGGCAACCGAGAAAGCATTTCTGTCCCCCCCGTTACCGTTGCGAGCGGCGAAATCTACCTGCGGGTCAGGGTGGAAGATGGAGGCGTTTGCCGTTTCTTCTTTAGTACAGACAATGAAAAATTCCTGCCAATCGGGCCGCCGTTCCAGGCCAGGGAAGGTAAATGGATTGGAGCTAAAGTTGGCATTTTCGCACAACGGGAGAAGCACGAAAATGACGGAGGTTACGCCGATTATCACTGGTTCAGAATTACAAAATGAGGTTACTACTTATCATATTAATCAGTTGGGCATGGTGGACGGGGCTTCACGCACAGTACGCACTGCACTTGTACGTAGCGACTGACGGCAGCACCGCCTACAGTTCCATTCAGGATGCCATTGATGCGACGAAGGCATTCCCTGCAGCCCGGGTCACCATCCACATTAAGTCAGGGGTCTATCAGGAAAAAGTGAAGGTCCACGCCTGGAATGACCAATTGACGCTGAAGGGCGAGGATGCTGCCACGACAATCATTCGCTGGGACGATTATTTTGACCGTATCGACCGGGGTAGAAACAGTACTTTCCATACCCCCACCCTCCTCGTGCAGGGAGATAATTTCCGGGCAGAAGACCTGACGATTGAGAATTTTGCCGGTCCCGTCGGGCAGGCCATTGCTCTTGCCGTTGAAGCTGACCGCTGCCAGGTGGTTCGCTGTCGGTTACTGGGGAACCAGGATACGCTCTATGCTGCCGGCACCAATTCCCGGCAACTTTACCAGGAGTGTTACATAGAAGGTACCACTGATTTTATTTTTGGTGCCGCCACTGCTCTTTTCGTAAAGTGTACCATCCACAGTAAGGCCAATTCTTTCATCACTGCTGCCAGCACTCCTGCCCACGTGCCGTACGGCTTTGTGTTTTCGGAATGTCTGCTTACTGCAGCCCCGGGAATTGACCAGGTATATTTAGGTCGACCCTGGAGGGATTTTGCCAAAACGGTATTCCTGAATTCTGAATTCGGAGCCCACATCCTTCCCGCCGGCTGGGATAACTGGGGAAACACGGCCAAAGAACGAACGGCCTATTACGCTGAGTACGCAAATACCGGCCCCGGTGCCGACACCCACAAAAGGGCAGAATGGTCTCGGCAACTCTCCAAGCGACAGGCTAAAAAATACCAGCAGGAAAAGGTATTACAACCGGTTCGTGCGCTTCCCGTAAGTTTTTGATGTCCGGTCGAAATATCCTCTTATCTGCAAAACTTTCACCATCATGCAAATACGTAGTTCCCTCTACTTGATTTTAGTGTTCATCGCCAGCTGCGGAGCCCCCGCTGATTCTTCGGCTCCGGACCCCTCAATTACGATTACCAATCGGCTTGATCATAGCCGCAAAGATGCCCTTGTTCATCTGGACGCCCTGCAGTTAGCGCAATCCCATAAAATCAAGGACTGGGCAAAGGTGAAATTTATGGCAGGAGAGGAAGTTGTTCCCTTTGAAGGTGCTGACCTTGATGCAGACGGTACCGTTGATCAGGTCAGTCTTTTATTGCAAATGGAAGCGGGTGAAAGGAAGAACATCTCACTCATCGAACTCGCACCAGGAGAAATACCCCCAACGTTTCCGAAGCGTACACAAGCCGAAATTTCTCATAAAACCGGAGGGTATTGGCAGGAACGAGAATACCAGGGGGGTACTTTTAAAAACGTGGAGGTATTGCACGTGCCACCGGAGCATACGGACCACTCCTGGTACATACGCTACGAAGGGCCGGGCTGGGAGTCAGACTTAGTGGGCTACCGCTTTTACCTTGATTGGCGTAATGCCACGGACATCTTCGGGAAGAAGACGACTGAAATGGTCCTTGATCAGGTGGGGCAGGATGGGTTTGACGCTTACCATGAGCCAGCAGCCTGGGGCCAGGATATTCTGAAAGTTGGAAAATCTCTTGGTGTAGGGTCTATCGGCACCTGGCGGGAAGACCATGCCCTGAGAGTAGAAGAAACGGACTCTCTGGTGTGTACAATTGTTCAGAATGGCAACCTCGAGAGTATGATTCGTACTCAGTACCATGGCTGGAAGGTCGGCGAGGTGACTACTGACCTTACGGCAGAGCTTTCCATCCATGCGGGGTCCAGACTTACCAAAACCATGCTTACGCTTTCCAACCCACTGGACAACCTGTGTACGGGCATTGGTAAATTGGAAAACGCTGCGTTAATCACCGGAGAAAAGGGCAACTGGGGCTACTTAGCTACCTGGGGACAGCAAAGTTTGGCTGGAGATAACCTGGGGATGGCAGTCCTGTACCGTAAAAAAGATTTGGTAGAGCAAACGGAAGACGACCTCAGTTACGTAGTCGTATTGCAACCAGAAAACAAGGAACTGGCTTACTACTTTCTTGCTGCCTGGGAGCAGGAGCCCGGTGGGATAAAAAACAAATCCGCTTTTCTTGCTTACCTGGAAAATGTGCTTCTTGAATTGGATGCCCCCCTTTCCGTAGAATTATAAGCGCAGGTATTAAGTGATTTCGTACCCCTTCTCCAGCGTTTCTTACAAAAATTAATTTTCATGAAGCTCATGCAAAATCTAAAGCTCTCCTCACTAGTAATACTGCTCCTATTCCTTATCTGCGTAACTGGTTGTACGGAAAAGACAAGTAAAAATCAGGCCGTAGTAACGAAGGAAGTGGTTGCTACTCCGGTCATTGCCATTACTCAGGACAAGCCCTGGTCTGAGCGAATGGCCCTGTCAGTAATCAAGCGGGCACCGGAAGCCTGGATGAATGATTTTCAGACGAAGCCAAAATGGAATTACACCCTTGGTCTCGTGCTGGATGCACTGGTAGAAGTTTCTCACGAAAAAAAGAACATCCTTTATGCAGATTATGCGCAAGGCTACGGAGACACCATGATTTATGCTGACGGCAGCATCCGGGACTATGAAATAGAAAAATTCAATATTGATTACATCGCTCCCGGACCATTGTTATTCGACCTGTACGAGAAAACCGGAGACGAGAAATACCGAACGGCCATCGAGACCCTTCATCAACAGCTAACCTGGCAACCAAGGACCACGGAAGGTGGCTACTGGCACAAACTCCGTTATCCTTGGCAAATGTGGCTGGATGGACTATACATGGGGGAGCCCTTCCACGCGGAGTATGCGCGTAAATTCGACCGGCCGGAAATCTTTGATCACATCGCCCACCAGTTTCACCTGGTGGAAAAACATTTGCGTGACGAAAAAACAGGCCTTCTGTACCATGGATGGGATGAGAGCAGAATCCAAAGATGGGCCAACCCCGAAACCGGACTTTCCAGTCACTTTTGGGGAAGAGCCGTTGGCTGGTACTGCATGGGGCTGGTGGATGTGTTACCACACTTCCCGGAAGACCATCCCGAAAAGCAGCAACTGATTCAAATCCTTAAGCAGACTTTGGATGCTGCCATTAAAGTCCAGGATCCAGCAACACATACCTGGTGGCAAATACTGGACATGCCCGGCGAGCCGGGTAATTACCTGGAATCAACGGCCTCGTGCATGTTCACTTACGCCTTGCTGAAAGGCGTAAATAACGGTTACCTGAGCGAAGCATACCGGCCGGTTGCCGAAAAAAGCTACGCCGGCCTGCTAAGCCAATTCATTCGGGTAGACCCTGACGGAGAGGTACACCTGACCGATGGCTGCTCAGTTGCCGGATTAGGTGGCAACCCCTACCGGGACGGGTCTTATGCGTACTACATTAACGAACCCATCAGGGATAATGACCCTAAAGGACTAGGTCCTTTTATCCGGGCCAGCCTGGAACTGGAGAAAAGTAAAAAAGGCTCAAAGCTGTAAAAGCAGGAAAGCGTAGCCCAAAAATTCTAACTTTGGGCAAACGCGATACCCTTAGCCGGAGTAGTTTGGAAACAAATGTGCCCCCAATAACGGGTGTCCGGACGGCAAAAAAACCTGCAGGAAGCCTTAGCTTTGGTCAGGCGCATAACTAAATCAGCAGCCACGTCAGCAAATAACAGAAGATCAACAATGGAGCTACAGGCGACCAGCGCTGCTGAATCGCTCTGGTTCAGGTAAAAACGGCATCACTACTCCCGCAGTAAGAGTTCCTGATCAGTACTTTCTCAGGGACTCGGCAATTCGTATTCAGAAATCCAGCTTATGCAATCTCCCTTTATCCACGAAAACTGGCTGCTACAAACACCGATGGCCCGTGAATTGTACCATGAATTTGCCGCTGTTCAACCCATTATTGATTACCATAACCACCTATCCCCCGAACAGGTAGCGACCAACCACCAGTTCCGAAATGTTCACGAAGCATGGTTGCAGGGTGATCACTACAAATGGCGGGCCATGCGCGCCTACGGCGTGCCCGAAGAGTTGATTACCGGAAAAGCAGCTGACCCCCGTGAGAAATTCCGGGCCTATGCGGCGACGGTGCCCGCAACACTGCGCAACCCGCTTTACCACTGGACCCACCTGGAACTGAATCGTTACTTCAACATTACCGACAACCTCAGTGCAGCTAATGCTGACGCCGTTTATGACCAGGCGAGTGCGTTTCTGAACCATCCTGACAACGGCACCTGGGGCTTACTGAAAAGCCAGCGGGTAGAATATTTGTGCACAACTGACGACCCCGTGGATGACCTGCAGTGGCATGCCCTGGCCGCCAAAAATGGCTGCCCGATAACACTGCGGCCGGGCTGGCGGCCGGATAAAGCCCTGCTGATTAATACCCCTTCCTGGAGCGCTTACATTAAGCAACTGGCGGAGGTTGCGGACGTTAATATCCGCACTTACGACGACCTCCTGGAGGCCCTGGCCCTTAGAATGGACCACTTCGCTGCTCATGGTTGCAACGTATCGGATCACGGCATTGTGAACGTGCCCAACGTCCCCTACAATCGTGCCGAAGCCGCTGCGGCACTTCAGCACGCACTGCTTCCGGAAAACGGTCATTGCACCGGCGGCCGCGCCCAGACCTTTCTCGTCACCCTCCTGGCAGACCTGGCCAGGATGTACGCTGAACGCAACTGGATTTTTCAATTACACCTGGGTGCGTTGCGAAACAATAATGAACGGGGGCTGCGTGAACTGGGGCCAGATACCGGTTTTGACTCGATCGGTGACTACCCGCAAGCCGAAGGGCTGAGCCGATTGCTCAATTCACTGGATAACACCAACGAATTACCTAAAACCATCCTGTACAACCTGAACCCTTCAGACAATGCCGTATTTGCCACGATGACCGGGAATTTTGCCAGCGGGGGCAGCCGGGGCAAAATGCAGTGGGGCAGTGCCTGGTGGTTCCTGGATCAGTGGACCGGGATGACCGACCAGATCAACACCCTCTCGGACATGGGGCTGCTGTCCACCTTTATCGGTATGCTCACTGATTCGCGCAGCTTTTTAAGCTTTCCGCGGCACGAATATTTTCGGCGGCTGCTGTGTGATCTGATTGCGGAAGACGTAAGGCTTGGCCGGCTCCCGGCCGACAAGGCTTTACTGGGCGGCCTGGTGGCCGACATCAGTTACGGCAATGTTCGCCGGTATCTGGACCTCTGATCAGCTGCTGAAGGTCCTCCGTTAAATGGTGCTACTTATTTGTGAATTCCTGCATAGTCCCCCAGTGACTTAGGGGTCTACCTTGCGAATGCATCTACTGTATTGCTAGTATTTTAAAACTTAACTTTCATGCAAATCAACAAACTGCAAATATTATTTGCCCTAGTGGTGTGCTTGCTATTAACCGTCTCTGCCACGGTTGCCGCACAAAATACCATTACCGGGCAGGTGTACTCCGAAGAGGATGGCTCGCTGATCGGGGTAACCGTTATGGTTGCCGGTAGCAGCTCCGGTACCGTCACTGATTTCAACGGTGATTACCAAATTGCTGCTGCGGCTACCGATACCCTCGTATTTTCTTACACGGGATACGCCACCCAGCGGATCCTCGTGGGAACCAAAAAAGCCATTGATGTACTGATGACCTCCGAAGCATCGCTGCTGGAGGAAATTGTCGTCGTCGGTTACGGCTCCGTTAAGCGTTCTGACCTGACGGGGTCCGTGGCTTCCCTTTCGGGAAAAAAGCTTGCCGAAGTTCCCATTACCAATGCTGCTCAGGCACTTACCGGCCGCCTGGCGGGGGTTAATGTGCTGACCACGGACGGCTCTCCGGATGCGGAGGTCGTCATTCGGGTACGCGGTGGTGGTTCTATCACCCAGGACAACTCTCCGCTGTATGTCGTTGACGGGTTCATCGTCAATAGTATCCGGGATATTCCTCCTTCTGACATTGAAAGTATCAGTGTACTAAAAGATGCATCAGCCACGGCCATTTACGGTGCCCAGGCTTCCAATGGTGTTATCGTGATTGCGACCAAGCGCCCTACGGCGGGTAAGATCAGTGTATCTTATAATGGCTTCGGGCAGTTGAAGCAGCTGCCACAGGATCGTCGCTACGAAGTATTATCTCCTTACGAGTACGTACTGGCTAACTACGAGTACGCGAAACTGCGTTCGCCGGCTGACCTGCGGAATTTTGAACGCTTTTACGGAAAATACGATGACCTGGAGCTCTACCGGCAAAAGGCACCTACGGACTGGCAGCAGGAATTATTCGGTGACCCGCGGGTTTCCCAGTACCATAACGTTAGTCTGAGTGGCGGCAGTAAAGCTACCCGGCTCAGCCTGAGCTTAACGAACAACCAGGATGAGGGGCTGCTGATTGGTTCCGGCTACCAGCGCAATGCCATTAATTTCAAGCTCCAGCAAGACATTTCGCCCAGCCTGGTCTTTGAGGCCAGTACGCGGATCACCAACACTGTGATTGACGGTGCGGGCACCTCCGGCAACTCACAGATATCGATTAAGGATGCGGTACAAACCCGTCCGGTAAACGGGATTGCGGATGAGCTGGACATCGACCTGAATACCCTGGATGAAAGTGATGACTTTCAGACCTTCCTCCGGTCGTTGGTGGATCCGACCGAGTTGGTCAAGCAAGACTGGCGGAAGCGTACCATTAACGACTACATTTTCAATGCTGCGCTGCGTTGGAACATCGTAAAGAACCTGGACGTAAAGACAACGTTTACCGGCTCCAAGAAATACGATAAGAACCTTCGCTTTTACGGTCCGCTGACGAGTGAGTCCTTCAACAACGGAGGTAACCTGCCCCTGGGGCAAAAGACGGATACGGAGCGTGATTCTTACCGTTGGTTGAACACCCTTTCCTACAAAGTGACTTCCCTGAAGCGCCAAAGCCTTGATTTCCTTTTGGGGCACGAAATTTACTCTGATGGCGGCGAGGTTGACTTCCTGCGGGCGGAGGATTTCCGCCCGACGATTACGCCGGAGGAACTGTTTGCCAACATGACCTTTGGCCGCACGGACCGCCACGAAACGCAGCTGTTTACGGAAGCTAACCGGCTGTCCTTCTTTGGCCGGGTAAACTACCAGCTGAACAACCGGTACCTGATTACGGGTACGATGCGTTCGGATGCGTCCAGTAAATTTGCGGAGGGTAACCGCGTGGGTTACTTCCCCGCAATTGCCCTGGGCTGGAAGCTTTCTGAAGAAGCGTTCCTGCAAAACTCCTCCGTCATTGACGACCTGAAACTGCGCGTAAGCTACGGCCAGACGGGTAACGACCGGATCGACGCCACCGCCACCCAGTTTCTTTTTGAAGGATCTACCAACCAGGGCCCCGGCTTCGGCAACGTTGATAACGTGTACTACACGCCAACCGGCAGTACCCTCTACAACCCACTCGTAAAATGGGAGACGACCATTAACCGTAACCTCGGCCTTGACTTCACCTTATTCAACGGTTTCATCAATGGTAGTTTCGACCTGTACAAGAATACTACCCAAGACCTGCTGCTGCGCTCTGCCATTCCTTCGAATACCGGCTTCACGACCCAGTGGAACAACGTAGGCTCCACCTCTAACCGCGGAGTGGAACTGGCCCTGACGAGCTACCTGATCGAGCGGCCGGATTTCAACTTCTCCTTCAACTTTAATATTGGTGTTAACCGGGCGCGCATCGAGGAACTCGATGGTACGGACTCCCGTTTCTTCCAGTCCAACTGGGCCAGTACGGACCTGAAGGACCAGAACGACTTTTACCTGGAAGTAGGGGGTACGCTAGGCGATATTTATGGTTACACCACTGACGGCTACTACGCAACGGATGATTTCACCGGCTACGATGAAGTGACCGACACTTACACCCTGCGTGACGGTGTGGCAAACTCCGGTGCGACGGTAGGCAACCAGAATATCCGGCCCGGTTTTCTGAAGCTAAAAGACATCAACGGTGATGGGCTGATCACGAGCGAAGACCGGATGGTAATTGGTAATACCCTGCCGAAGCACCAGGGCGGATTTGGTTTCAACGCCAATTTCAAGGGCTTTGACGCAGCGGTGTTGTTCAACTGGTCTTACGGTAATGACGTCTACAACACCGGCAAAATTCAGTACAATCAGTTCCGGCGCGTAAACTACGGCAACCTGCTGGAGACGATGAGTTCGGATAATCGCTTCACCTACATTGATGTTGATGGTTCTTTCACCGGCACCCCGGGTGAAGTTGTCACGGACCTGGATCAGCTGGCCGCGCTGAATGACGGCAAGGAAATCTGGTCTCACTACAGCCACGGTATTGCGCAAGCCGTTATCCATTCCTGGGCGGTGGAAGACGGTTCCTTCCTGCGCCTGAACAACCTCACGGTCGGGTACACCCTGCCCAATGCCATTTCTTCCAAGGTGGGTGTTTCCAACTTACGGGTTTACGCAACGGGCAACAACCTGAAGCTCTGGACCAACTACTCCGGATACGATCCGGAAGTCAGTACGTCACGGGGTGGTTATTCCCCGCTGACGCCCGGCGTTGATTATTCCTCCTTCCCGCGTAGCCGTTCCTACACTTTCGGCCTTAACGTAAACTTCTAATCGCCCTTTCAAACCGAACTATCATGCAAATCAGAATTATATTGCTTCTACTAGCAGCTTGTTGCCTGAACTCCTGTAAAGACTTTCTGGCTCCAGACTCTATCTCCACCTTCGATACGGACTTCGTATTCTCTAATGTTGATGACGCCAGAAAGGGAGTTAACGCCATTTACGTTCCTTTCGGCACCGACCCTTTCAGGTCTCGCCTTTCCAACAACATGACCGGTAACACGGACATTGAGCGGCAGAGCGGCTGGACGAGCTCGGGTGACCGTTACCAGATCTGGGACCTGGAAGCCCTGACCAGCAACAATGACCTGCGGAGGGTTTGGAATGCGGCTTACCAGGCCATTCGCGACGCGAATATTGCGATTGAAGGCATTCAGGCCAGTGCCATTCTGGATTCACCCGATGCCCTGACCTCCAAGACAATGTACCACCTGCTGGGGGAAGCCTACACCCTGCGCGCTTACTGGTACAGTATGCTGACCTTTCACTACGGTGACGTCCCTAACGTACGGGAAGCCCCGCGGGCCGGCAATGACTTTTTCCTGGGTAAAGAGGATCGTAACGTAATTATGGCGCAGGTCATCCAAGACCTCATCAACATCGAAGATAAGATGCTCTGGGCGGACGAGCTGCCCTACGGTATCGAGCAGGTTTCCCGGGAGTACACCCTGGGCATGATCGCCCGGCTGGCCCTCCAGCGCGGTGGCTACTACCTCACGCCGGAACTGAACATGGAACGCAGTTCCGACTACCTCGATTACTACCAGATTGCCAAGGAGTACACAGAAAAACTGATGGCGTTGAAAGACCGGGAACTACCCGGTGACTTCCGTCAGGTCTTTCTCAACAATGCCAAGTTCATCTCTCCGGTCAATGACGATATTCTCTTCGAAGTTCCCTTCGCCCTCGGCAACGGTGACGTAGGCTGGAACATCGGCGTAACGGTAAGGGGCGGCGCAACGGCCAGCCACGACTTTGGCTCAGGGAACAACTATATGTCCATGCCCCCGACTTACTTCTACTCCTTTTCACCGAAGGATAAGCGGCGCGACGTTACCTGTGCGTTCTTTGAGGTCAATGTCAACTTCGAGGAAGAGTTCGTTCAAGGCGGAATTTCCAACATCGCCCAGGGTAAGTGGAGCCGGTACTACCTGGAACGCGGCCCTGGAGCTGCCTCCGCCAAGGGCACTGGCATTAACTGGCCAATGCTTCGGTACTCCGACGTAATTCTGATGCACGCTGAAGCCGAAAACGAACTGAACGGCCCAACGGCACTCGCCCAGGAGTCCCTCAAACGCGTCCGTCGTCGTGCTTTCGATGAAGTAGACTGGGAAGAAATGGTCGATAATTACGTGACCTCCGTTTCGGGTAGTAAAGAAGATTTCCTGGCCGCCATGGTAAACGAAAGAGCCTGGGAATTTGGTGGCGAAATGATTCGTAAGTACGAGTTGATTCGCTGGGGCATCTATTCTGAAAAAATGGCAGAGACCGTCGAGAACCTCAAGGCAATGGCAGATTCAGCCTTCGACGGCGTCGGCCCTTACGCAGACTTGCCCGACTACATTTACTGGAAGCGGGATGAAAGCGGAAAGTTCGTCGTGCTTAACCCCGACACTAAAATCGCGGCAGCCCCCGATGAGACCTGGAACCGGGAAAGCTGGTTGTTAGGGCTCCGTAGTGAAACAGAAACCTACCAGCCCTGGATCACCCAGGATTGGCGCAACTATATTGATGAAGGGCCCAAGCCCGGTGTAGCCCGCTACATCATGCCGGTTCCGGAAGAAGCCATTACCAACAGCCAGGGTACCCTGAGCAACGACGGCTACTCCTTCTAACCAGTCCCTTTTTCCACCAATCGAAAAAAATAATGAAAAAAATAAATTTTAACCTGAGTGCCGCACTGCTGGTACTCCTGGCTTGCTGCACCGTAATGCTGTTCTCCGCCTGTGAGGACGATGAAATGGTATTCGAACCAACCCGCCTGTTCCGGCCCGTCCTCAACGAGCAGCTCATGGCGGAACTGAACACCATTATTGTCAATATGGGCAATAGCCGGGACGCCGTTTCCTACACCATCGAAGTCAGCCGGGACTCTTTTGCCAGCGTCATCCACACCGTAACGTCGGACACCAACTACGTCATTCTGAACGAGCAGACCCTGAACGGTGCCGCGCTCCGTTACGCCACTTTGTACCAGATCAGAGCTACGGCACACGCCGCTGATCCGGCCTTTGACAGTCGCCCCTCTGACCTGGGCGACATCCGTACCGAACGCTTTCCCTCCATCCTGAATGCACCAACGGAAGGCGATATTCTGGATGTCCAAACCAGGGTCACCTGGTCGGTGGCCGGCGCTCCGGTCACTTTCATCCGGGTATTCGCCCTGGCGGATGAATTGCTGGAGAACTCGCTTTTGGAATACGAAGTACCACAAATGGCCCAGGATAGTGGGGTTTTCATCATTAGTGGCCTTGACCCGATGACGGAATACCAGGTAGCCATTTACAGCGGTGCCAGTGGTGAAACGCTGCGGGGCTGGGAGCCTTTTACCACCATCCCCAGTGCCATTGACCTCACGGACCCACGGGTAATCGACCTGAGCCAATCCGAAGATCCCGATGCTGTAATCAACGCCATTCCCGGCGCCGACGATGGCCAGATCATTGTGCTGAAAAAGGGGTTCCGGTACAACCTCCCCAGTGATCCGCTGGACAAGTCGGTCACCATTACTTCCGCCTACGGCTTCGGCAGTCAGAAAGCTGTTTTGTACACCACCGGCAACTGGAACTTCGTTCCTGGCTCCATGATTAACCACGTCAAGTTCATTGACGTGGAAATCCGGGGGGAGGACTTCGGCGGAGACTACGTCTTCAACCCGAATATTTCTGACCTCACCATCGTCGACACGCTTTCCTTCGACAACTGCGTCATTACCAATTTACGCGGCATTGCCCGGATCCGGACGCAGATGTTCCTGCGTAATTTCATCATCAACAACTCCGTAGTTGACAGCATCGGAAACTACGGCATCCTAACGGCGGATACCGACGGGGCCGGCAACGCTGCTTACGATAACGTAACCCTGACCAACAGCACTTTTTCCCGGTTGAGGGTCATGTTCCAGACGCGCCAGAATGCCCAGTCCGTCGTCATCGACAACTGTACCTTCAGTGAATTCGTCGACCCCGGCGGCCGCATGTTCCGCTGGCGCGGCGAAGACGGTTTGTTGAGTAACGTAATCAACGGAATCTCCATCACCAATTCTATCTTCAGCCACGCCTGGGACCAATCCGTGGGCCCGGAAGGCGAAAACCTGAGTGCCCAGGGAATCGGGGATGGCCTGGAAGCCACCTCCTTTACCGTTCTGAATACTTACGCTACCACCAACTTCTCCTTCGTCGAAGGCACGGAGATACCTGGTTTCCCTTCCCTGATGTACAGCGGCACGGCCGCTGACCTGTGGGTAGCCCCTTACGGCGGCGAGGACTTCAGTTTCAAGGATACCGGCTTCAGCGGCGCCCGGGATGCCGGCGACCCACGCTGGCGCCTGGAATAAGCCATCCGGCAAAGCGCTAATCAGCGGGCACAATCACTTCGATTGTGCCCGCTTTCTTTTGGTATCAGTGACGAAAGACCCGCTTCAGGAAGGACCGGCTGTGCTTCAGCGTCGGCTTGAACCAGGGCTCCAGCAGCCAGAAACCATGCGGAGCGCCGGCAAACGTATGTGCCTCGTGGTAGATATTGTACCGGTCCAGAACCACAAAAAGGTCATCGCGCCCCCCGTGAAAACGCGGATAGGCGCTGTTGACAAAAAGGAAAGGGGGGCTGTCCGCACCGGCATATTCCAGTGGCGATGCTTCGCGCCAGTTCGGATTCTCGTATTTACCCAGCCAGGCATTGGCGGCGCGGCCGGTCCGTTCGGGTGCCGACTCAGGGTGAATGAAGGATACGATGCCGTCAATATTCAGAACGGCCTGCACGGCGGCGGAGACCTGCTGGCGCTCACCGTTGCCTGCGTAGAGGCTCAGTTCGTTGGTCGTTCCGAGCAATGAAGCGAGGTGCGCACCGGCTGAACAGCCGTAGGCCGCAATCCGGTCAGGGTCAATCCCATAGGCAGGTGCATTGGCCCGCAGCCAGCGGACGGCAGCTTTCAGGTCCTGTACCCCCGCAGGATAGGGGGCTTCCGCGCTGAGTCGGTACTCTACGGTAGCCGTTACGTAGCCTCGTTTCGCCAGTTCGACCGCCATCGGGATGAGGTTTTCTTTCGCGCCAGACGTCCAGCCGCCGCCATGAATGAGGAGGACCGCCGGGCGTTTGCGGCGCTTTCCCTTACGGTGAAAAACATCGATGTGCAGGGGGCGCTCGCCGTTCACTTCCGTATAAACAAGGTTTGCGACTCGCCGGACACTACGGTACATCTGTACTTGTACCGGGCGTACGTCCGGATGGCTCTTACTGACTTTGAGGTACGTAGTGTGGATGGAGTAGCTGGTATCGCGTGGTTGATAAACAGCTTGACCAACACCAGTAGCGGTGGCGAACAATAGGAATAATAGCTGGTAGATTTTCATAACGACGATTGAGTGCTGAACCAAAAAAGCGACTTTTACCCTGCGATTCAACCTGCTTTGCACCGGCGTCAGCGCCATAAAATGCAAACCATCAGGCGCGGACGCCGGTGCAAAAAACAGACGAGGGCAGGCAATACCTACCAGGTACGTACCCAGTTGACGAAGCGTTCCAGCCACTGGTCCGGAGTGGTGGGATTATGCAGGCCGAAGCCGTGCCCTCCCCTGGCGTAGAGGTGCATTTCAGCCGGAACGCCCTCCCGGATGCAGGCGGCGTAGAAAGCCAGGCTATTGCCTACCGGGACGGACTTATCATCTGCTGCGTGGACCAGAAAAGCCGGTGGTGTTGCCGCCGTAACGTTCTTTTCCGCCGAGAAGCGCAAGTCTTCTGCCGCCGTTGGTGCCTCCCCCAGCAGGCTGGTCCGGGAGCCGGCGTGCCGAAGCTCCGGCGTAAAACTGATGACGGGGTAGATCAGGGCAACGTAATCCGGGCGCACGGAAGTGGTACTCAGCTCATTCGGGTCGGCCGGCTGCGTAAACTGGGTGGCCGCTGACGCGGCCAGGTGCCCTCCGGCCGAGAACCCCATAAGGCCGATTTGGTCGGGCGCCAGGCCGTAGTCCGCCGCATGGTCCCTTACGAACCGGATGGCCTGCTGAGCATCCTGTAAGGGTGCCAGTGATTTGACCACGTTGGTCTCGTCCTGAGGGATCCGGTACTTCAGGACAAACGCGGTGATGCTGTCCTGCCGCAGGGCCTCCGCTACCAATACCCCTTCTTTGTCGATGGCGGTTTTGACGTACCCTCCGCCGGGGCAAATAATTACGGCTTTCCCGTTTGGGTGCGCAGGTAAAAAAGCCCGCAGGGTGGGCACCGCGGTGGCAAACACTGCCCGCCCACCGGTGGCCCGGGCTACGACCCGCTCCGTATCCGGCACCTTCCGCGCGTTGGGAAGGAGCCCGGGGTACAACAAAAATTCTTCCTGAGCCATCAGCGATGAAGATAACAGGAGCACGGAGAAGAGGGTAAGTAATCGAGTCATTTGTACACGTAGTTGTCCGGTTCCGCAGCGGGGGTACCGCCCGTTTGCCCGGCGTCCTGGAGCAGGCAGGAGGCGAGCTCGCCGCTTAATCGTTCTGGCGCTCGCCGTTGTGCGCGAGCACGTACCGAAGGGCGGCCGCCATCCCTTCGCTATTCAGGCGCAGGAGTTGCGCGGTGATTTCTTCCTGCAACCCCTCAATGTTCAGTAAACTGCGGTTCCAGGCCCGCTCCCATTGCAGCACCTTTGTTACCATCAGGGAGATGGTTTCCGGTGATCCATCACACTTCTGCCAGGCTTCCTGGAAAAATTCTGTTGCCCACGGCTGGTCATTCAGGGGAAATTCCTGCCCCTTGAAATTGCCGCGGTAAAACTGGATGAGCGCGGCAAATGCCAGGCACAGTGCCGGTGGCAGCTCTTTTTTCGTTTTCGCGTACGCCAGGAGGGAGGGCAATACCCGTTCCCGAAATTTAGCTACTGAATTTAAAGAAATACTGATCAGCCGGTGGTGAATGGAAGGGTTACGGAAGCGGTCGAGAATGGCTTCAGCATAGCTATTTAAATCAAGCTCTGGCAAATCAAGGGTAGGAATGATTTCGTTGAATACCGCCTGCTTGATAAAGGCACCGACGGTATTATCTTCAATAGCCTCGCCGACACTTTCCAACCCCGCCAGCAAGCCGACCGGCACCATAGCGGTATGGGCACCGTTCAGCACCCTGACTTTACTGAGCCGATACGGGGCCAGATCTTCGGTAAAAATGATGTTGAGGCCGAGATCATCCAGCGGTAATTCTTGCTGTACGGCCGCGGGCGCTTCAATCGCCCACAGGTGATAAGGCTCTCCCTGGGTAGCGGCTTTATCCTCAAAGCCAAACGACTCCCAGGCAGCGGGCAGTTTTTCCCGCCCGATTCCCGGGACGATGCGGTCGACCAAAGAATTACAATACTGATTTGCGGAATGCAGCCAGTCCGCAAATCCGGGTTCAAGCCCCCAGTGGACGCAGTACTCCAGGAGGCATTTTTTGAGGGCCGCTCCGTTATTATCGATCAGTTCGACCGGGAAAAACACACAACCGGCAGCCGGGTCGCCGTTAAAATGCTGGTAGCGGTGGTAGAGCCAGCGCGTCAATTTAGCGGGAAATTCGGAAGGAGGATCAGCGGATAATTGATCTGCTTCATTGAAGCGGATACCAGCCTCGGTGGTATTGGAAATGATGTACCGCGTCACCGGGTTCTCCGCAGTTTGCAGAAAAGCTTCCCACTCCGGCTCCATCGCGATGACCCGGCTCACGCTTTTGATGAGGCGGGTTTCATCAACTGTTTTTCCCTCACTGATTCCTTTGAGCATCAGATGGTAGAGACCATCCTGCTCGTTCCAGTCCTGGTACCCCTGACGCTGCGTGGTGGTCGCGACGAGAATACCGAGTCGGGTTCCCTTCTTTTCGTTGTAGATGTCAATTATCCAATCCGAAAAAGCACGGAGAAAATTCCCCCCGCCAAACTGAAGAACGACTTCCGGGTAGGCGGTTGTCGTTGCTGCGTTGGTTCGATTAAGTTGTTGCATATTTTTTATTTTGCCGGAACAGTCTGGATCAGACTACGAATGGTAAATTTCACAAGTATCTGACCGTTTAGTCCACCGGATTTTTGTGTTGTGCAGAGCTGCCGGAAGCGGAGTTCAGTCGTAGCTAAGGGAGGAGGTTAAGCAGCGAAACCACGGCGCATAAAGACGAGGAATAATAGTCTTGTATTAGGAGCTCTTTAGAGGGAGACCCCTCGTTTCCAGGGAATGAAGTCGTCTTGTCCGAGGCGTTCTGCGTGAGTGAGTTGCTCTCCGCTGGCCACCCGGATCAATAATTCCAATAATTCTTCTCCTTTGCTGATGATGGAGTCTTCTCCGGAAATGACCGTCCCGGCATTAATATCGATCAGGTCACTCATTCGTTCGGCCAGGTTCGTGTTGCTGGACATTTTCACGACCGGAGTGATGGGGTTTCCAGTTGGCGTACCCAGGCCGGTGGTGAAGACGATCAGGTTCGCTCCGGAGCCCGCTAACCCGGTGGTGCTTTCCACATCATTTCCTGGTGTACACAGTAAATTAAGGCCAGGAGAGACGGCTTGTTCCGTATAATCCAGCACATCAACTACCGGCGAGCCACCGCCTTTTTTGGCAGCCCCGGCTGATTTCATCGCGTCAGTAATCAGTCCATCTTTGATGTTGCCGGGGGAAGGGTTCATGTCAAAGCCAGAACCGGCTTCCACCGCCCGCTGCGCGTAAGTACGCATGATTCCGGCAAATTTCCGGGCGTTCTCTTCGGTAGTACAGCGGTTGATCAGTTCCTGCTCCACCCCGTTAAGCTCAGGAAATTCCGAAAGGATGGTTTTTCCCCCCAAGGCAACGAGCAAATCGGAGGTATAGCCTAACGCCGGATTTGCCGAGATGCCGGAAAACCCATCGGAACCACCACATTCCAGCCCTAAGGTAAGTTGACTTAACGGAGCAGGACGCCGGGTGTTTTCATTGGCACTCATCAGGCCGACAAAGGTCTTTTTCACCGCATCGGCGATGAAATGCCGCTCGGATTTACTCTGCTGCTGCTCCAGCAGGAAGAGGGGTTTGCTGAACGAGGGAGCGTACGCAGCCAGGGCTTTTTCCAGTAGTTTAAACTGGGCGTTCTGGCACCCCAGGCTCAAAATCGTGCCGCCGGCCACATTAGGGTGGACAAGGTACCCGGCCAGCAGCCGGCAGAGCGTCTCGGAGTCCTGCCGGATACCACCACAGCCACCGTCGTGGGTCAGAAACTTGATTCCGTCGACATTGGGGAACAGGCGATTGCGCTGAATTTCTTCGCTTGAGCGGAGAATTTCCGTCGCCAGCAGGTGCTCTGCGGAAGCACCTTGCTGGTATTGATTGATCAGCTGGTCTACGTCAAGAGAAAACTCCTGTTCTTTAGCGTAGCCAAGTTTTTCCAGCATAGCGGACCTGATCACGTCGATGTTCCGGTTTTCGCAGAAAACGAGTGGGATGACCAGCCAGTAGTTCCGGGTGCCCACCTTGCCGTCCTGCCGATGAAAGCCCTTGAAAGTCCTGCTGACAAATCCGGAGATATCCGGCGGCTCCCAGGCAGTTTGCCGCTGGCCGATCTGATATTCCGCCGAAGCATGCGCGACGTTTTCCGTGCTGATCCTGGTGCCGGCCGGGACCGGGCGTAAGGTCTTCCCAACGGGTACACCGTACATGACGATGGTTTCGCCGGTGGCGAAATCCCTTTCCGCCAGTTTATGCTTCGTGGGAATATCCTCCAGCAATTGAATTTCAGCGCCGGAAAATTCAATTTTCTCCCCGGCCGTAAAATCGCGCAGAGCGACAATTACATTATCCACCGGATTGACCTTCAACCATTTATTTACCATACGAAGCACATTTGCCAGGGCGTGGCGGGAGATAATCACCCGCCATGCCATTAGTGAGATCGAAAGTAAGGGTCTTTTACCCTAAGCATTCGGTTACTGAATTATTGATGCGTGAAGATTTTCACGGCTTTGCGGCCGTCGGCCGCATCCGCAACGATGATCCAGACGCCATTATCCAGGGTAAAGCTGGTGTCGCGGCTCGTGTCGAACGCTTTGACCAGGGCTCCGCCCAGATCGTACACCCGGACGGAAGTCCTGGAGGTCACCTGCTTTACGAATACCGTATTGCCGCCGGCATAGAGTTCTACGTTGGCGACCGGATGATTGTCATGGGTGGCGACCGGGTCGTGCTCGATCAGCCCCGGGAGCGGATCCCAGTCATCATTTCCTTTCGTGAAATTGAAAGTGGTGATAGCGGTCCCATCCGGGAGTTCGGGCTCCGTCAGTAGTGTTGCCCAAAAAGCGCGGCTGTTGGTGTTATCAACTCCGGATTCTTCCGTAGTACCGAACTCATACATCAGGCTCGATTCTCCGCCCAGGGTATTTCGCCAGCCAATCGGTTCGATTAGTGAACGTCCCAGAGTGGTGGGGTAATCTGAAGTTTCAATCGTCGTATTGTAAAAAACCACTTCACTGGTGGTGGCTTCCCAGGGGCGGCCAAAGAAGCCGGGCTTGGAACGCGTCGCAGACGCAGTTTCAGCGCCCGGGATGGCGCTGGTCACGGTACATTCGTACATGAGGTAACCACGCTGCCCGCGTTGCTGGGCGGCGGTAATGTAGGCCTGGTCCGAGCTTGTGGAACTGGTATTGAGTGCTAAGGCTGTTTGGTAAAATACAGCTGTCATGCCACCAAAAATATAGTCTACGGCTCCCATCGCCGATCCCTTATACATTACCACCCGGGAGTCTTGCCCACCGTACATTGCGTCCTGGCGGCCAATGACACGGCATTTATTAAGGATAATTTTATCCGCCCCACCGGCGATGGCGATGGCTGCTGCCCGTTCTACGTAACTGCGGTCCTGGACATCCGTATTCCGAAAATCCGTCGGGCGTGTTCCCCGGCCTCCGACTTCCCATTCGACGACAATATCTTCGGCTTCTTTACGCGAGATGTACTGGTTAAAGGAGTTTTCGAAGATGATGTCTTCGGCCTCGAAACCGTCAGCCGTTACCAGTACCGTTGTGTTCCAGTAAGAATTATTGGTCGTCCCTGCTCCCCTGTTCCGGTAAGAAAGGTAGCCATTTTCACGGTTTATGCGCAGGGCATCCGCACTCCAGCGTTGGTTATCCGCCATACTGTAGTAGTCATAGCCATGGCCGTAGTAGGAGGTTACCCGTACGGCATGCTCATCAATATCCACCCCCTGGCTCAGCAGGGCGATGGATGGTACGGCAGCGGCGTTTTTAAGGGTAACCTCGGGGACATCGATGTCAAGCATTTCTTCGTAGTTCCCCGGATCCACCATGATGGTTACCCGTTGACCCGTTTCGCGCGGCATTTTCCGAATGGCAGCCAGGGCTTCATTGATGAACTGATAATCTTTGTCCAGGCCTACGGAGATGACCTCCTGATAATCCACGGTCTGGTAGGTTTCGATCTGGAAGAAGTAGGTAGTTACCTCACCGCTTACCGTTATCGTTACGTAGCCATCGTCATTCCCGGGATAAGGATAAATGACGGATTCCCGTACGCTCGTGCTACCGGTACTCGTGGTAATGGTGTTGCCTCCGTCAATGGAGAAGCTGGCGGCGAAGTAGTAAGATAATTCCACCTGATCGCCGGGGCTTACGGGTATGCGGATCGTGGCACTATCCTTTGCGAATACGTGACCGCGGTTGGCCTCACTGGCTACATTACCGGTAAACAGAAGGCCCAGGTAAGCAGAATCGCTGCGCTCAATATTCCGGTCGTCAAACGTCCAGATACGAACGGGGACAAAATCCAGGGTCTTACTGGTATCAGCACCCGCGATCAGAAGATTGGAGGTAGGGCCAAGTTTTACGGGGTAGAGATCAAGTCCGGCAGCGGTAACACTATACGTACCGGAACGCAGGTACACGTCAGTACCCGCAGGAAATTCATAGGCGTAACCTTCTTCATTCAGGTTGCTGAAGGTCAGCACTACTGCAGCCAATTGCTCTTCGGTAAGGGCCGGTGCTTCAATGCTGACGGCATAAGTGGGCTTGGGGGCAAAGACGATGTCCAGCTCTTCATCTGCATTACCGAGGCGGACCGTATCCGCCGGAATAAAGAAATCGTTGACCCCTTCTGCGGAAACGATGTAATCGACTTCAGGTTCCAGGAGGATACTATAGGTTCCGTTTTCAGGGTCCACTACCGGGACGGGTTCGAAGGTCCGGGATTCGGTAGCGGTGAACAACAGGTTAAGGTTTTCAAGTTCACTACCCAGCCCGAGGATTGCACCGCTGGCATTAAACAGCAGAGCACTTTCAATGACAACGTCGAGGACCGAACTCGTATCGGATACCACAATGTTTTTCTCGCTGCTGATGAAGTAACGATTGGCTCCCTCCAGGCTTACTTCGTAGGCATAGCCTCCGGGAAGATCGATGCGATAACTCCCCGCATCGGGAGTCGTAGAAAAAGCTTTGCCCGCCTCGTTGGTAAAGACAATCTGGTAATCTCCCGGAATATCGGCGGCATTGGTAATATCCACTGCTCCGGTTACCCCGATGTACGCGGCATCCTTGCGGATGATGCGGAAATAGCTGGGCTTACCCTGGGTATCGAAAAGATGATAGATGCCTGCTTCTTTGGCGACGAAGGTTACTTCGACGGGGTCACTGGTCATTTCGATAATATCCGTTTGTGCCTCGGGGTCCGGCACGTACTGAAAATTGAGTGTACCTCCCGCATCTGTTTTCGTAATCAGGGTTACTTCATCGTCCGCATTCAGGCTCATACTCATGAAGCGCCCCACTGCTGCTGAAGAATTTACGTACACCCGACCGGTTGTTCCCAGTGAGTTACTGAGGTTATTGTCGTAACGCGTGAGTGCTTCGTTAGTGGTTCGCAACCGGTCGTTCCCCCCGCCGACCCAGGAAAGTATCCCCTCCGAGAAAGAAGGAAGTACGTTGCCCGAACTACCGGGAACGATGGCAATATCGTACCAGGCGTTGATGATATCTACCGTCAGCTTGTTGTTATACTCCGCAGTGTCAAGTTGCTCGGCACCGAAGTCCCAGACGTCCGCCTTCCCGTTACCGGCCAGGGGAGCCGCGGCATTTTCTACGTTAAGTCCGTGCAGGTAAATTTCTGCGCCGGGAAAGCCGGCACTGACCAGGGTAGCGGTGACGACACCAGGCGTGCCACGGTAGGCAAAGCTGCTGGGAAATGCGTCTACGGCAGCATCGATATTCTGGGCAGGAATCGAACCGAGCATTTCGCCACCGGGGCCGGTGAATTCAAAGACGGCATCGTTTGCCACCCCGTACTGATCGACAATAAAGGTGATGATCGCATCACCGGCCACGATGATGTCAAAGCTATTTCCCGGGAAGAAGACGCCGCCGTGAGTAGCATCGTGGTAACCAAACTGCCCGGCAGCATCCTCCGTATTGCTTTTAATGGTCAGAATACCGTCGTTTGAAACGAAAAGTGGATAGCGCAGTGCCTGGTAGCTGATTTGCGGCAATTCTGTTCCGTCGTTGAAATTATAGGTGTAGACAACACCCGGCTCTGCTGCAACGACGATGCTGTTGTCAGCAACGTCAATGATGAAGGATACGGGATCCGAGTTTGCGGCATCTGCAAAAGTGACCATCAGCGAGTCCCCAGTTACGATCACCGTGTCGATAGCGCCGGCAAAGCCCGGCGTGTAGGAAGACAGGGCTTCTCCCCCCAGGTCAATCAAAATCGAAGAGGCCGTGGCGGTGGTACTGATGACGGTTCCTTCGCTCAAAGAAACCGTTGCATTGCTGCTAGCGTCCGCGCCACTTGCCAGGTTTATTTCGGTTCCATTCACCGTGATGACGCCTGCTTTCTGCACCCAGGGGGTAAGTGTAACCTCGTAAGGAATGGGCACTAATTCGATGTACGGGATGTAGTTGGTGCCTGCAAAGTCCAGGGTGACGGTACCGGCAGGGCCGGCGTAAACAAAGTCCACCGTAATGCCGTCATTGCCAAAATTGCCGTTAGTCATCGCCGCCTGAGACGTAACGTCAAAAGCGCCCGTGGCGCTGGAGACGGAAATGGTGCCGCCAGAAAACTGGCTGCCGCCGATCCGGAGCTGCGTGTTACCTGCTACGTCCAGCTTAATCTGGTTACCGGTTTTGAGGACGGCGCCGTGCTGGCCGCCATTATAACCGTAAGCATTGCAACAACCCACTACCACTTCAAACAGCCCGGCGGCAATACCGGATTGCCCGTCGGTATCCGTAGGAATTATGCTTCCATCGCGGAGGTCAAAGTAATAGATGATGTTTGCTTCAGCAGTCTCGAAAGACCTGCCTGCCTGGGCAGGAATTACTTCGATCAGGGGGAGGTATAAATCGTTGCCGCTCCCCGTTGCCAGGGTAAACGTAAGGGTGGTAGCCGGGCCGGTGTAGGTAAACGCATACGTATCTGCCCGGTCGTTCTCAACTTTGGTTTGCTGGGTTCCCAGGTCTCCGGTTTCCACTGCCGTCCCAACCATGTTAAGACCGGAAAATTGAGACCCCAGAAAACGTACGGTAGCGCTCCCCGGCACCGCAACGGTAATGGTGCCGTCAACTTTCATGTTGAGGCCGTACGTATTCCCGTGGTGGCTGTAGGTACCGGTAAAATTCACGACCCCGTCATCGGTTTGTCCTGCGGCAATGGCTACGCCGTCCGTCAGGTCATAACTCATAACGCCCGTGAGCTGAGCCGGTAAACAGGAGGTTCCGATTACCGTCAGTAGAAAAAGAAGAAAAGCTCTG